>JANPDK010000191.1:0-14331 GCA_031431415.1 Acidobacteriota bacterium
GCGAGAACATGCGAGTTCTAAAATGGATCGTCGAGCGTGCTCGTGGGCGTTCGATTGGCACCGAAACGCCGCTCGGCTGGATGCCTCGCTATCAGGACATGGACTGGCGCGGGCTCGATTTCAGCGAGGAACAGTTCAATAAGGTCATGAATCTCGACCGAGACATGTGGCTCAAGGAGATTGCCATGCACGACGACCTCTTCTTCAAGTTGTATGATCGTCTTCCAAAAGAAATGACGTTCATACGCGAGTTACTCGTATCGAACCTCTGGCGTTCGCCGGAACTTGGACTCGCGGCATCGAGACCTGAGGAAGCGGTCAAGGCAGCAAGCTGACACTCCTTACTAATTGATCAATACTGGCCGTCCGCTTGGGCGGCCTTTTTGTTTCTGTAAGTCTCCACCCAGTTTTTCTCATGCCTAAACTAGGGTATACTTACGAAAATTCAGTTCAAAGGAGCGATATTTGATGGAAGGATTTCTCGGCCGTTACTCGACCTATATTTATGCGATCCTGAGGATCGTCAGCGGATTTCTGTTTATGTGTCATGGCTCGCAAAAGCTGCTCGGTTATCCACCGTCACCGGGCGGCGGAGAACTCTCGACCGTTATGGCTGTCGGCGGCGGCATCGAATTGATCGGCGGCCTTTTGATAATGATCGGATTATTCACTAGCTTCGCGGCATTTATCGCCAGCGGCACCATGGCGGTGGCGTATTTTGGCTGGCATTTCAGCATGCCCGCCTTTTTGCCGATCGTAAATAAAGGTGAGCTCGCTGTTTTGTATTGCTTCGTCTTTTTGTATATCGCCTCACGGGGTTCGGGCGTCTGGAGCGTCGAGTCGATGTTCAAGGGGAGCCGCACTAAAGATGGCGGTTAATATGAGGCCGTCGCCGTTTGGCTTTTCTGCCGAACGGCGGTATTTTCGTATTGAGGTAGATCAAGATGAACAAAATTATTATCGTTGCAACGATGATCGTAACATTTGCCGTCGCGGTATTCGGGCAAGGTATACCCGCTCCGGCTGCAACCCCCGCCCCAACTCCGGCTCCGTATGAAAAGCTCAAGGTCGGTGACATGGCTCCCGACTTCACACTGCCCGACCTGACGGGCAAACCGGTCAAATTGAGTGATTTTCGAGGCAAGAGCAATGTCGTGCTGGCCTTTTACGTCTTCGCCTTCACCGGGGGCTGAACGCGTGAGATGCAGGCATACCAGGCTGGTATTGCAAAATTCGAGGCAGCAAATACAAAGGTTTTTGGGCTCAGTATGGATTCGCGTTACGCGAATGCAGCCTTTGCCGAAAAGGTTGGTGTCACATCGTTCCAACTCCTGAGCGATTGGAATCGAAATGTTACAAAAGACTACGGACTTTACAACGAGGCGAGACAAGTAGGGCGACGAGGTACGTTTGTCGTGGACAAGGAAGGAAAGATCCAACAGGTCGTCGTAGACGGTTTGGCGATTGACCCGACGAGCACGCTTGAGGCATGTAGCCTGATGGAAAAGAAGCTCGTCGTCGCACCGCCAAAGCCATGACCATTATAAGTGAATACGCACCGTGTCCTTTTTGCAATGCTTCGAACGCCGAAAAGGTAAAGTTTACGTGGTGGGGCGGCTTGCTCGGGCCGAAACTGCTCAAGCACGTGAAATGCCTCGGATGCGGCAAAGGCTATAACGGCAAAACGGGCAAGGACAATACTACAAATATCGTGATCTACACCGTCGTGGTCGGCGTGATCTGCCTGGTGTTTGTGTTATTTGTGTTTGTGGCTCTTGGTGTCTTGGTGTATTCGACCAAGTAGGTCTCGTTAAAGATCGTCGTCGGCCAATTCTTCGGCAGTCAGATTTCCATCCTGATCTTTCATTAGGATCTCGATGCGGCGTTCGGCGTTGGCGAGCCGTGAACGGCATTCGCGTGAGAGGCTGATGCCTTTTTCGAATAGTTCAAGGCTCTTTTCGAGCGGCAGATCGCCGCTTTCGAGCTTTGTAACGATGTCTTCGAGCTCGGCGAGCGATGCTTCAAACGTCTTTTCCATAATCTATCTCACCAGTTCCTCAGCTTGTCGGAGAAGGTCAGCGATGTTGCCGACTCCGAGCGAATCAGCGGTCTCTCGCGTCAGCCCTTTCGATGCGATCGCAATGATCTGCTGGCCTATCGTGCGTGCAATGTCTGTCGCCACCTGCTCTTCTTTCACCCCGACGATCTGCCAACGGTCACCCGAACGCTTCATTAGTACCTCGAACTTATGTTCAGGCAATTTGCTCCTGACCAATGCCATCTCGCCCTCGACGGTGATGTCAAGATAGCGGTCGGCTCCCATCACCATTGCAACAAAAGGCACATTGCCAAATTTTTCTGTTCGGTCGCGGATGACACGCGGCAGCTCGGCTTTCGCTCGTTCTTTGACCGCAGGAAGTATCGGCGTCGCCAGCTTTTGAACCTTTGCGATCACCGCCGGAGGCAATCCGCGTCCATAAAGCTCGACTGCTTTGTCAGTGATCTGCGGCACAAAATCATCGACCACCGCGTCGATATCGACAAACTGAGCGATCACCGCCTTATCATCGCGTTTGGCGGCATCGACTAGCAGGGCCAGTGAATATTGCGGCTCGTCCTTAAAGCTTTGATAGTACAAAAAGCCGCCGATAGCCAAGACCACGATCAGCCCCACAACAATGCCCGCCGTCACGCCGAATATCTTGCGAAATCGTCCCGTCGTCTCCGAGACGTTGGCAAACGACGGTTCCATCTTTCGCACGACGCGTTGGCTTGGCTGATCTAACTGAACTCTAAAATCTGACATCGGCTACTCTGATGACAAAACCTCGGCGTTCAGTTTCCCACGCTCTACGCGGATTATCAATTTGTCGCCCCGCTTGACGCTTTCTGCGTCGCGAACAACCTCGCCGTTCACCGTCTGCGTGATCGAATAGCCACGCGTCAGCACCGCCAGCGGCGAAAGTGCGTTGAGCTTTGCCATCTGAACGTTGAGATTCTCGTTTCGAGTTGTAATGACCTTCTCGACCGCTGAATCCCGTCGCTGTTCGAGCATCGAGATCGTGGCAAAGGCGGCAGCCGAGCGAGCGATCAGCGTCTCGGCACGCAAACGCGAGGCAACATCTGCATAGCGGTCTCGCCAGTGCTGCACCGTCCATTCGAAGTTTCCCTGAAGGTCGTCTATGGCCGTATTCGTGCGTGCCTCGGCTTCGTCGAGCGTGCGTGCAATGAGGCTCGTGAGCCGTTCCTCGCCCGCTTTAAAAGTGTGAAAAACGTCTTCCTCGCGGGCGGCGACGATCTCAGCCGCTGCCGAAGGCGTCGCGGCTCGCAGGTCGGCGATCATGTCGGCGATGGTCCAGTCGATCTCGTGCCCGACTGCTGAGATGACTGGAATTGCACTCATCCTGATCGCTCGGGCCAGCTCTTCATCATTAAATCCCCAGAGGTCCTCAGCAGAACCACCGCCGCGACCGACGACGATGACATCGATCTTGTCCTTGGGCGGGAGGCCGTCGTTGTAATGATTTAGTGCAAGCAACGCACGCCGCACGCTATCAGCCGAGCCTTCGCCCTGCACGAGCGAATGAGCGAGCACGATGCTGACCGACGGAGCACGCCGCGAGAGCATATGCACAATATCGTGAAACGCCGCTCCCGTGCGGCTCGTCACTACGCCGACGCGTCTCGGGAGGAAGGGAATTGGCCGCTTTAATTCGTCCGCGAACAATCCCTCGCCTTCGAGCCGTGCCCTTATCTGCTCGAACGCCGCCCGCAAAGCTCCTTCGCCTGACGGTTCAAGCGATTCCACAACGATCTGCGTCTCGCCGCGTGCCTCGTAAAAGCTCACACGCCCACGAATACGAACCGTTACACCGTTCTCGGGCCGAAAACGGATTCGGAAATTCGTCCCTTTCCAACAAACGCACTTGATCTGGGCCGTGCCGTCATTGAGATTAAAATACCAATGCCCCGACGCCGCACGTACAAAATTAACAACCTCGCCCTCGACCCAAACATCGGCAAACCGCCGTTCCACCAAGATGCGTACCTCAGCATTCAGCTCCGAAACCGTCAAAGGCCTCGCTTCGGCCTCGTCAAAAAGAAATTGTAAAAGCGGCTCGCTCACTTGTACCTAAATTTGAACATATCCCCGGCCAGAAACACGAATGCAACAGATGTCTCGTATGCCCTTGTCCCAGTCGTGAAGAACGATTGAGGGCCTCAGTCTTATTTATTATTTTCTGCCACCGTCACTCGACTGATCGCGGTAAATGCATTTTCGCGTTTTGTTCGGATCTTTAGTTTGGGCGAGGCGCCGTTGCCGGATTGTTCGACGGCTGAGCGGAATGTGATGTTGTACCCCGTACGGAGTTGGACGACGATGTCGTCGTAGGCTTTTTGGATCTGGCCAATCTGGGTGATGGGATAATAAACTCCGCCGGAGATCTTTGCAAGTTTGTCGCCCTCGCCTTCGCTTTTGGCGGTGAGCGACATGTACCTTTTCCGGAGCGGATCGATGTCCGCACCGGTCGCCGCGAGTGCGATCAGGCCCGACGGCACATATAAAGGATAGATCAATGCACCGCTTTCCTGGATCGATCCGGCCAGCGAATCAAACGCCAGAAACGAACGATTATCATCACCATCTGTAAGAATAACGATCGCCGTTCGCTCGCCTTTTAGCGGCCTGAGCGTGTCGCTGATAGTGTATGCAAGTGCGTCGTAATAGGCCGTGCCGCCGCCTGCGTCGAAGGTGTCGAGACTCTCGGAAAGCTTGCCTTTGTCGGTGATAAAACGCGAAAGCTGCTTTACATCTTCGTTGAAGATCACGATGGACACGCGGTCTTCGCGGCCTACGGTGTCAACAAAGTTTCGTGCAGCCTTGCGGATAAAATTGACGTAGCTCTCGATACTGCCGGAAACGTCGAGCAACAGCACGAGGTTGAACGGAGCCGTCGAAGCCTCGACCGATATGATGTCACGGGCGGTTCCGTTCTCAGTCACCTCGAAATCTTTTGTGGTCAATCCGGACAACGAGCGGTTTTGCAGATCGGTGACGCGAACCAGTGCGGTCTTGGTGTCGGCGTTCGGATTCGCAACGCGTTCGCTCTTTTCAGTAAAAGTCGGTTCAAGCCGCAACGGCGGCAGGGTGCGGGCGTAGTCGCCAAAGTATTTAGGCGATGCACGACGGATCGCTTCCATCAACAGGCTGTCACCGCTGCGAATGATCGCCTTTGCGGCATTTGTAAGCGGACGTTCGCGGAGGTCGCTCATGACCTCATTTGGCGGGACGTTAAGCAAAATGATGCCGCGGGCGGTGGTGAAGTTGAGGGAGATGGTTTTGGGCTTTTGGGTTTCGGTTTTTGGCTCTTTATCCGGCGTCTTTACAGGGAGCGGGTCTTCGCTTACGACCGCCTTCTTTTGCTCTTCTAGCGGCTCGAGGTGTTTTCCCTTTACCTCAAAGCGTCCGGCTGTCTTTTCTTTTGCTGCTGAAATTTCAAAATCAGCCAGCACACGCGGTCGTGATTCGGTCCATTGGAAAAAATATGAGATGTCGTCGGGCGGAACGTCAGCAGCTATTGTCCCGGTATCGGATCGCGCATCGATAGCGGCGAAATTGCCCGAAACCTCGATCGTACCGGCAGTCGTTTCGATCCTTAAAGTGCTGCGTTCGGGAACAGTGAGCGAAACGTCGACACGCTTCCTGCTATCCGATGCGGCTACGGTGATGACGCCGTTTGCGATCTTGATCTCGCTGTCGGACACGCCCTTTGCGGAATCTGCCGAAAGCTTGGCCATGCTCGCCTTGCCGTCAATGTCCGGCTCGGTCTTGACCGCAACACGCCCGTATTTATTGATGATGTGAAAGCTCGAGCCGCCGATCTCGCGGGTCACGCTTTGACCAGCGACCGCAAGGCATGTCGAGAGGACTATAGTTGAAAATATTAGAAATCTGCCTGCTAGGCTCAGCATCTCAGGGTTTGCTCGGTATTCGTCCGGATTGGATGAGCCGCTGTCGGACACGCTCTTGCCACTTCTTCCTTGGACGCCCGTCGTCCTCAAAACGTTCGGTCAAATCGTTCATCGATTCGCCGCCCGCGAGCCGGGTTTTCAAGTAGAGCAGTGCCACTATGATACCAGAAAATGAGAACACAAATATTTGCATTGGCAGCCAGATGATCTGGATGAGGGAGTCGAGCAGCGTGTGCTTCACGCGTGTTCGCATATCCATCTCGCGTCCGCCGGCGATCTTACGTTCGCCAAAGTTCCAGTTCCATTCTTTCTCCTTCTTTGGTTCAACTGTTTCTGCCGGAGTTGTTTCACCCACTTCCAACTGAACAGGTGCCAATCCCGGCTGGGATTCGGTTGTCTGCACAGGTACGGGCGGAGCTGCGGAAGTCGCACCGTCATCCTGAAAAACCTCGTTTTGCTTCGGTGGCTTCGGGTCGAATGCACGATCGGTGACTTTTACTACAAACGAGATCGTGCCCGCCGCGATTGCCGGGATGAGAAACATCATTATCGCCGCACCGGCCGACGTTGCGAACGAACGCCGAACAAGAGACCGTGAACGCCGCAGTGCCTCGCGAATCCGCACGTTCTCCATCATCACGACCGGGGCGACGAGCATCCACGTGATGTATGCCCCGAAGAAACCGACGACGCACATGATCGTGGCTCCGATGCCGCCGGAAATAAAGATGGCTGCGACCGAGCCCGTTATCGGATATAGAATTCCGAGTACGGCCCCGAATACAATAAAGCCGGCAACAGCTCCCAGTGCAGCAAAAACAAACGGCAGCATCGCCACGATCGCACCGGCACCGGCGAAGCGTTTCCACTTCTTATGTGCCTCGTACAGCACCGGCCGCAGCCTCAGTGGCCGCAGAGGGACGGCAAGATGCTGCGTGACTATCCAGGTGATCGTCCCGATGATCAGACTGCCGCAAAATGCGTTTGCGAACGTCAGTACGATACCGAAAACGCCGAGCGAGACGTTGGCGAGCGGCTCAGAGATCGATTCGCTCACCTTTAAAAACGATATGACGACGAGAGCGAGTGTTATAAACGACGACGGGAGAAAGAGAAACGTCGTGAGCATCAGGAACTTCGGCAGATGCTCGCTGTAAATGACAAGTGCCCGTCGCAAAAGGCCAAACAATCCCTCGGAGCGTGAACGCAGCTCGCTGGCAAAGCCCTCGGCGGTTTGCGGCCGATTCGCGGGGTCTTTGCTAAGTGCTTCGTGGATCGTCCGTCGCAGTTTTTTGCGTACACGTTTGGCCTTGAGTGTCGCGGGTTTTATGTTCTGATGCGAGTCCATCACGTCCTTAAAATCGCCCTCGAATGGCGGCCTTCCCGACAGCATTTGGTACGCAATAACCGCAAGGCTGTAAACATCCGAACGCGAATCGAGATGTTCGCCGCGGCATTGCTCGGGCGACATATATAAAGGTGTGCCGAGGACCGCACCGACGCGGGTCAATTCGGCTGAGCCTTTCGAATCGTACAGCGAACGTGCCGTGGTCACATTCCCCGAATCCGATACGCGGCTTGACGCCGGATCTGAAACTCGTGTGGCAACCGTATCCTGAAACTCCGCCGAAATATCGCCGTCATCAAATATCGCGGTTTCGTTCTCGCTCGCTGTGGGTGAAAGCAGCAGAGTTCCTGCCTCGGATACGAGCGTCGCAGAGTGTTCGCCGGTTCGTGCCAAGGTTGCGGCGTCCGAGATGTTCGTGCCGCCGCCGTCGATGCTCGTCCCGTCGCCTCCGCCAAGCGTCGCCCTGGCACTACGAAACTGCGTGTGCGTCGAACGCAAAAATTCCTCGGGGACATCGCCGAGGGTCGACGGCACGTCGTGTTCCTCGAGCTTGGCGATACCAAAATCGAGCACCTTAACGGTGTAGCCGCCGCGTTGATTCGGTTCGAGCCAGATGTTGTCGGGCTTGAGGTCGCGGTGAATGATGCCTTGCGTGTGTGCTTCGTGGACGGCGGAGCAAACCTGTTCGAGGATGTCGAGCGTCCACGCGACAGGCAGGTTCTTTTCTTCGTCAAGGATCTCGCCGAGCGTACAGCCGTCGAGATATTCCATCACGAGATACGCCACCTGGCCGTCATTCGTCTCAGCAAAGCCAAAGTCTGTGACGTTGACCACATTCGGATGCCGCAAACGCCCTGCCGCACGTGCCTCGCGTCGAAATCGCTCGACAAACTCGGCCCGCTGCATAAATTGCGGTGCAATGATCTTCACCGCCACGGGACGCTCGGTGCCGAGATGCGTCGCCAGATACACGGTTCCCATACCGCCACGGCCCAACTCGCGGGTCATCTGGTACTTTCCGTCCAGCGTCTGTCCTGTGAAATCAAGGTCCGACATCTCAATTAAGCTTAAACTACAATTTTCTCGCTTTCGCGTAACTCTTGCAAGTAATTACGCTCGACAGGCCGTTTTGTTTGTTAAATTCTCGTAATGAATTGTTAAGGTGAGGGAATTTACTTCACGCGGGCCGCAGTTGATACTTTGCAATAATTTTGGTTAACTCTTAGGTTTGCTTTTGTGAGTCTTATGAGTAACGCATTGATAGATCATTTGGGTACGTTTTCTGAGTCGGATTGGCTGGCGGCGGTCGAGGAACTTTTGCCTTGTGTGCATGAGGTGGACCGGAACGCTTTGCAGATATGGTTTCGGTTCTATCCGCTTAGTTTGCAGCAGTTTGTGACTTCTGGCGAGAACCGCGAAGAGACGCTGCACGGTATTGCGATGCAGGGCGAATTCGAACTCGCAAGCCAGATATCGACCTCGCATCATTTCCTCTATGGCCATCGATATTGGGCCAAGGTCAAGTGCGTCATCGAGAAAGAGATCGACGCGTACAAGGGGGATCCGGCGGGTCTCATCGATATTATTAAAGAAGTCGGAATGGCCGTTGCGGAGAAGGTCAAGGCTGACCGTTCGCTGGTAAATGCGATCAGTGCGGTTGGTTTGATGACTCTCAATCAGGTCGGCGTCGAAGCATTTAAAGCTGCAAGCGGTGATGTCGAAAAGGCTTCGAAGGCGATGTCCAAGTCCCCGGATGCCATCGTCGCCGAGCGTGCGAAGGATGATTCGCAAGGTTTGTTCGGCTTTCTGCGGACTATCGATAAGCAATTCTCAATCGCTTACTCGGGTACGCACTCGGGCAAGTTCAACCTCGTGTGCGACGAAGAGATCGCCTCGGCTTCGCAGAGAGACACGTCACGCGATTGGAAAGCGGGCGACTCACGCTGTTGGGAAGGCCCGGTACCGATCGAATGCACCGCTGCCTCATGCGGCACGTGTTGGGTAGGCGTACTCGGCGGGCAGGAGAAGCTCAGCGACGTAGCCAAACGCGAACGCCGCCAGATGAAGGTCTTCGGCTACAACCAGCCAGAGGACGAACGCCCGTTCATCCGCCTCGCCTGTCAGGCACGTGGAGAGGGCAACGTCACCATCGTCATCCCGCCCTGGAATGCCGTCTTCGGCAAGAAAGTCTACGGCAACATCGAAGAACTCGAACTCGAACCCGTTACAACCTCCGCCAAAGCCCTACGCGAAACCATCGCATCGGCAGTCTCGGGCGAGTAAGACGAAGAATTTCACCACAGAGATCACAGAGGACACAGAGAAAAAAGAAAAATCTAACTCTGTGTTCTCTGTGACTCTGTGGTAAATATCTTATTCGAGCATTCGTGGCTAATTCCGTAAAAAACCCTGTACTCCTCGTCGTCTTCGCCGTGCTGCTGTGGAGCACGGGCGGGATGTTTATCAAGCTCGCGACGAATCTCGACGCGTATCAGGTGACGTTCTTTAGATCACTGCTCGCGGGAATCACGGTCCTCATCATCACGCGTAAGGACGGCTTGCGGATAAATGCGTTCGGCGTGATGTGCAGCGTTATCTATGCGACGCTGCTGTTCCTATTCGTCTGGGCGACCAAACGCACCACCGCTGCCAACGCCATATTCCTGCAATACACTGCTCCGGTGTATATATTGATCCTCGCTCCGTTCGTGATCGGTGAGAAATTTCACTTGCGGGATCTGGTCACGGTTATCTTTTGCATCGCCGGGATGAGCCTGTTCTTCGTTGGCGACCTCACAATCGGCGATTACCAGGGCAATATTGCAGCTCTCGGCTCGGGTATTTTTCTCGGGCTCTACATAATGCTCCTGAGACACCCGAAAGCAGTGGGGGAGGAGAGGAGTAAAGGAGTAGGGGGGACAGATTCGGATCGACAGAATTCCTCCACTCATCTACTCCCCAACTCCCCAACTCCCCTAAACCCCGTCATCACGGTCATCTACGGCAACTTCCTTCTCGCTCTATTAACTCTCCCGTCCGGCATTGCCGCGTTCCCGACAGCCACGCTGATGGACTATGCCGCCGTCGGCTTTCTCGGCGTATTTCAGATCGGCATCTCGTACATCCTATTCATCAAAGGCGTTCGCGGCGGCACACGCCCGCTGGACGCCAGCATCATCGGCTTCATCGAACCACTCCTAAACCCCGTCTGGGTCTTCCTCTTCGTCGGCGAACGCCCTCAAAAATGGGCCATCCTCGGCGGCATCATCATCATCGCCACCGTTGTCGTACACACACTCGTTCAATATCGGTTCAAGCCGGTTGGCGAATCGGAGTTGACCTAGGGAAAAGAGGTCAGTTGGTCTTCCGCCACAAACCTGACCCCGGGTCGTAAAATATACCCAACTTGGCTTGACAAGGCAGTTCGAAATTCATAATATCTAAAGTTTCGGACTTTACTGTCTGGGATGTCTGTATGGCTGAGAGGCTGTAGGGACGGGGATTTTTGAGAATTTGAGTACACGGATTGTTGCGTAATAGGGCGGGGAACACACCTCGCTGGCGAATTTGATCATCTCTAATATGCCACGCTACAGCAAAGTCTCGATTTCTTAGGAAGATAGATAATTTATTTAATTCGATCAGCGAGAGCTGCTTGAACTAACTGCCGGATTTATTTCGGCAAGAGTCAGGTAAGACGGTAGTTTTGCCTTGTCAGAACCGGAAGCGGTAGCGACCGGGTTCTTTGGGGACGGAAGAGAGAACCACCCCGTCAGTCCCTTAAAAAGCAGGGACTGCCACCCCTCCTTGGTAAGGAGGGGAGCTTGAGAGAGATATGCCGACAATTAACCAATTAGTTCGCAAAGGACGCAAGGCTGTTAAATATAAGACGGCCAGTCCTGCATTGCAGGCCAATCCGCAGAAACGCGGCGTTTGCACGCGTGTTTACACCTCGACGCCAAAGAAGCCGAATTCGGCTCTGCGTAAGGTGGCACGTGTTCGTCTGACCAACCAGATCGAGGTCACGACCTACATTCCCGGCATCGGCCACAACCTGCAGGAGCACTCGATCGTGCTTATTCGCGGCGGCCGTGTAAAGGATCTTCCGGGTGTGCGTTATCACGTTATCCGCGGAACGCTCGATGCCTCAGGCGTCGCGAACCGCAACCAGTCGCGTTCGAAGTACGGAGCAAAACGTCCGAAGGGAGCGAAGTAAATGATGAATGTCGAATATCGAATATCGAATAAGTAATTGTTCAGACATTCGAAATTCGAAATTCGAAATTCGAAATTCGAAATTAAGAATATGCCAAGACGTAGAGTTGCAGGAAAAAGAGAAGTTCTTCCAGATCCGATCTATAACAGCATCGCCGTGACGAAATTTATCAACGGCTTGATGTGGGAAGGGAAGAAATCGGTCGCTGAGCAGATATTTTACGCGGCGATGGAGAAATTGGCTGAGAAGACCGGCGAAGAGGCTCTTAAGATGTTTAAGAAAGCTCTCGACTCGGTCGCTCCGACGCTTGAGGTCAAATCCCGCCGTATCGGTGGTGCCACCTATCAGGTGCCGCTCGAAGTCAGTCGTGATCGTCGCAATACGCTCGCCATCCGTTGGGTCGTGACAAACGCACGTGGCCGCAGCGAAAAGACAATGGAAGATCGCTTGGTCGGCGAATTGATGGACACCATCAACGGACGCGGCGGAGCAATGAAGAAAAAGGACGACGTCCACCGTATGGCAGAGGCGAACAAGGCGTTTGCACATTATAGGTTTTAAGAGATTTTTGATCTTTGATTTTTGACCTTTGAAAGAAGGCAGAAACGAAGATCAAAAATCAAAGATCAAAGATTTTATGGCTTCGATAAGCTTAGACAAATTTAGAAACATCGGCATCATGGCCCATATCGACGCGGGTAAAACCACGGCGACTGAGCGTATTTTGTATTACACCGGTGTTTCGCACAAGATCGGCGAAGTTCACGAGGGAACGGCGACGATGGACTGGATGGAGCAGGAGCAGGAACGCGGTATTACAATTACCTCGGCTGCGACGACCTGTTTCTGGACGCGTAATGGCGTTGAGTACCGCATTAATATTATCGATACACCGGGACACGTTGACTTCACGATGGAAGTTGAGCGGTCTCTTCGAGTTTTGGACGGTGCGGTCTGTGTATTTGACGGCGTCGCCGGTGTTGAGCCCCAGTCGGAAACAGTTTGGCGTCAGGCCGATAAGTACGGTGTGCCGCGTATCTGCTTTATTAATAAGCTAGATCGTGCGGGTGCATCTTTTGAACGCTCGTTCCAGTCGATACTGGATCGTCTTGGGGCCAATGCAGTCGCAATGCAGATCCCGATCGGCCTCGAAGAGCATTTTAAGGGTGTTGTCGATCTGGTCACCATGAAGGCCTATGTTTGGACTGACGAGGCAAAGGGTGCGAAATACGAAACGACAGACATACCCACCGATCTCGTTGACGCAGCAAAAGCCGCCCGCGAAAAACTTGTCGAAGCAGTTTCCGCAATCGACGACGATCTGATGATGAAATACCTCGAAGGCGAGGAAGTTTCGGAAGATGAGATCCGCGTCGCCATGCGAAAAGGAACGCTCGCAATGAAGATCGTGCCGGTGTTTACCGGTTCGGCGTTTAAGAATAAAGGTGTTCAGACACTGCTTGATGCTGTAGTTGATTTCCTCCCGAGCCCGCTCGATATTCCTGCTATCGAAGGCACCCATCCAAAATCAGGTGAGATCGAAACGCGTCCGCCGGATGCTAAGGCACCGTTTTCAGGGCTGGTCTTTAAGTTGATGGCAGATAAGCACTTAGGTCAGTTGGCTTTTGTGCGTATTTACTCGGGAACTGTAAGTTCTGGTTCGTATGTGACGAACACGATTAAAGATTCTAAAGAACGCGTCGGGCGTTTGATGCTCATGCACGCTAATAAGCGTGAAGACGTCGAAACCGCATCGGCGGGCGAGATCGTCGCTATCGGCGGTATGAAAAATACCACGACTGGTGACACCGTTTCTGACGAAAACAAGCCGATCATTCTCGAGTCGATGGATTTCCCGGAACCAGTCGTGCGTGTCGCGGTCGAGCCGAAAACCCGTCAGGACCAGGACAAAATTGGCATCGCTCTCAACCGTCTTGCTCAGGAAGATCCGAGTTTCCGCGTCAATACTGACCACGAAACTGGCCAGACGATCATCGCCGGTATGGGCGAACTTCACCTTGAGATCATCGTTGATCGCATGAAGCGTGAGTTTGGCGTCGAGGCGAACGTTGGTAAACCGCAGGTTGCGTACCGTGAAACGATCACGGCATCGGCACCGGGTAAAGAGATATATAAGAAACAGTCGGGCGGTCGTGGTAAATTTGGCCACGTCGAGCTCGAGATCGAGCCGGCTCCGGGCGAAGGGTTTGTCTTTGAGGACAAGATCTCGGGTGGTTCGATCCCGCGTCAGTTCATCAAGCCGACGATGGAAGGCGTTCGCGACGCTATGCAGCGTGGATTCTTGGCGGGCTACGAGCTTGTTGATATCAAGGTCAGGCTTTTGTTTGGTTCGTATCACGAGGTCGACTCGGATGAAATTTCATTCAAATTGGCCGGTTCATTCGCGTTCCAGGATGCAGTGAAAAAGGCCAAGCCAGTCCTTCTCGAGCCGATCATGCGTATCGAGGTGGTCACACCTGAAGAATACATGGGAGCGGTCAATGGCGATCTTAATCGTCGCCGTGGCCAGATCGACAAGATGGAGCCGCGTCCAGGTAATGTTTCGGTGGTTACGGCATTTGTGCCGCTTTCCGAGATGTTTGGATACACGACCGACTTGAGAAGTTCGACACAGGGACGTGCGACTTCGAGTATGCACTTTGAGCGATATGCCGAGGCTCCGCGTAACGTGGCAGAGGAAGTTATTGCAAAGATCAAGGGAACTGGAGCGACAACATAATTTTTAGATTTCAAATTTGAGATTTCAAATTTCAAACTAGGAGAGAACATGAGC
>JANPDK010000192.1:0-59131 GCA_031431415.1 Acidobacteriota bacterium
TAGCAATAAATAAGCACAGCTTTTCCGCTCGGCGATGGTCATAGCCATAAAGAAGCACAGCTTTTCCGCTCGGCGATGGGCATAGCCATAAAGAAGCACAGCTTTTCCGCTCGGCGATGGGCATAGCCATAAAGAAGCACAGCTTTTCCGCTCGGCGAGCAAGGCAAGTGCGGAATGGCTTAGGCATCAGGCAGCACTCCCTGCATTTTTTCTGTTGCGGAATTTGGGTTAAACTAGCGTTTTAGTCCACCAGCAGCGAAACCAATATGAAACACGATCTCTACAGCACGTGGCAGACATTTAAGACCGGCAGCGGGGCGGAGGGCGATTTTTATTCGCTTCCGCAGTTGGAAAAGGCCGGTCTCGGGAATATCTCGCGGCTTCCGATTTCGATCCGCATCGTTCTGGAATCCGTTCTGCGTAATTTTGACGGCGGGCGGCGGGTGAGCGAGGCACATGTTCGGGCGCTTGCGGCTTGGGCGGCGAATGGCGAGCGGACCGAGGAGATTCCGTTTGTCGTGGCACGGGTCGTTTTGCAGGATTTTACCGGCGTGCCGCTGCTTGTCGATCTGGCGGCGATGCGTTCGGCGGTCGCGCGGATGGGTAAGGATGTCGGGCTGATCGAGCCGCTCGTGCCGGTCGATCTGGTGATAGACCATTCCGTGCAAGTCGATTTTGCCGGCAGCGATACGGCCTATCAGCGGAATATGGAGATGGAATTCAAACGCAACGATCAGCGGTACCGCTTTTTGAAATGGGGTACGCAGGCGTTTAACGGATTCCGCGTCGTTCCGCCCGGGATCGGCATCGTCCATCAGGTAAACCTCGAATATCTCGCCAAAGGCGTTTTTGAGCGCGATGGCGTGTATTTCCCCGATTCGCTCGTCGGTACCGATTCGCATACGACTATGATAAACGGCCTCGGCATCGTCGGCTGGGGCGTCGGCGGTATTGAGGCGGAGGCCGGAATGCTCGGTCAGCCGGTTTATTTCCTGACACCCGATGTTGTCGGCGTTCATCTATCGGGCGAACTGCCGCAAGGCGCAACCGCGACCGATCTCGTGTTAAGAATCACCGAAATGTTGAGGAAATCGGGAGTCGTCGGTAAATTTGTCGAATTCTTCGGCGAAGGAGCCTCGTCTTTGAACGCTACCGATCGAGCCACGATCGCAAACATGGCCCCGGAATACGGGGCGACGATGGGCTTTTTTGGCGTTGACGAAAAAACGCTCGAGTATTTTGCCAACACCGGCCGCACCGATGAGCATATCGAGACGATCCGTAACTATTACACAGCCCAGGAAATGTTTGGCATACCAAAAGAGGGCGACGTCGACTACTCGGCTGTTCACGATCTCAACCTCGAAACGATCAATCCCTCGGTCGCCGGCCCAAAACGCCCGCAAGACCGCATCGAACTCTCAAATCTGGACGACAGATTTATCGAATTGTTTACGAAATCCGTGGCTGACGGCGGTTATGGAAAGCAAACCGAAGATCTTGAAAAGCGGTACATGGTTACCATGGGGACGGCGACTGCTGCTGCATCGACCGGCGGCGGTGAGCAAAGCCAGAAATCCGTGCCGGAGTCGATCCACGACACTGTTTCGCCGATAAATACTAACGTCGCCACCGAGATCGAGATGATGAACAATCGGCCGACACCCAATCGCGTCGATTACTCGGACGCGGATTGTCCGACGATAAACACGACAATCGGAAACGGCGACGTGCTCATCGCCGCAATCACTTCGTGTACAAATACATCAAACCCGGCGGTGATGATAGCAGCCGGAATCGTCGCCAAAAAGGCGGTCGAAAAAGGATTGAAAGTGCCGCCATATGTAAAAGCGTCGCTCGCACCCGGCTCACGCGTTGTAACCGAATACCTGGAAAAGGCCGGACTCCAAAAATATCTCGACGAGCTCGGATTTAATCTGGTGGGCTATGGCTGCACGACCTGTATCGGCAACTCGGGGCCGCTTGACGCCGCGATTGAAGAAGAGATTCTGGAAAACGACATCATCGCCGCTTCCGTCCTGTCTGGCAACCGTAATTTCGAGGCCCGCGTTCATCAAAATATCAAGGCGAACTTCCTCATGTCACCGCCGCTCGTCGTCGCCTTTGCCCTGGCCGGAACGGTCGTAAAGGATGTTTATCTGCATCCTCTCGGGCAGGACAGCGATGGAAACGATGTTTATCTAAAAGACATTTGGGCGTCGCTCGACGAGGTCAAGGAAATGCTCCACGTTGCATTCGATCCAGAGGTTTATCGCGGGCTGTATAGCGAATTCGCGGAAAAGAATCCGCTATGGAATGAAATTCCGTCCTCGACCGGAGATTTGTACGAGTGGGACGCGGATTCAACGTACATCCAGGAGCCGCCGTACTTTGACAATTTTTCGATGGAGACCGGGCGATTTACCGACATAACCGGCGCCAAGGCGTTGGCCATATTCGGCGACTCGGTGACGACCGATCATATCTCCCCCGCGGGAGCCATCAAAGCGAATTCACCGGCCGGCGTTTACCTACAGGAACTTGGCGTCGAGCCTCAGAACTTCAATTCCTACGGATCGCGCCGCGGCAACGATCTCGTCATGCTGCGCGGAACATTTGCTAACGTCCGCATAAAAAATCAGATGGTCGCCCCCGTCGAGGGCGGTTTTACAAAACATCAACCGGATGGCGAAGACATGCCGATCTACGACGCCGCAATGCAATACAAGATCGAGGGGACGCCGCTGATGATCTTTGCGGGCAAAGAATACGGCACAGGCAGTTCACGCGATTGGGCCGCCAAGGGCACCGCTTTGATGGGCGTCAAGGCGGTTGTAACGGAGTCGTTCGAACGCATCCACCGGTCTAATCTGGTCGGAATGGGGGTCCTTCCCTTACAATTTGCGGACGGGCAGTCTGCAGCTAGTCTCGGTCTTGACGGAACGGAAACCTTCGATTTGATCGGTCTCGAAAATACGTTTATCAGACCAATGCAGAACGTCACACTTAGAATCACCCGCGCCGGCGGCGATAGCGAGGAAGTTCAGCTAATACTTCGAATCGACACACCGATAGAGATCGAATACTACAAAAACGGCGGAATATTGCCCTTTGTATTGCGGCAATTGGTGGCGGGCGCATGACTGGAGGGGAAGCAAACCAGGTTTCCCGGGGACTGGCAAGCAAGGATGCTTGCCCTCCAGTCCCGTAAATGTTAAATTGAGTTGTTCGGAGTTCTATTTTGCCGACCCTTCGCGGCCATTCTTTGGAGAATTATTGTGATGAAATCTATCTCGATATTACTGCTGGCTACATTTTTATTTTCCGCTGGAATTCCAGTGTTTGCACAAAAGGATAGGACTGGCCGCGTCCCGTTTTCGAAGGACGTGCAGTTTGAACGCATCGACGCGCTCACCGAAGGACAGGGAGTTCTTGTCCGGTGGGAAATGAAGACGGGTGAACCGACTCTCGGGTTTCACATTTTCAGGATTGGCGCGCTCGGTCTCGAACAGGTGAATGAAAGCCTGATAATTGGCTCTGTTGTAAAACGCCGTTCGGCTGGTATCGCGGACGACTACGAATTTTTTGACGAAAATGGCGTCATGGGATCGACCTATTTAATCGAGGCGCTGACGCTAAACGAACGCCGCGTATCGTCGCAACCATTCGGAACCAAATACACGGCGGACCTCGCGGCCGAAACCGGACTAACACGCGAATTCATAGAACGTCGAACCGGTCCCAAAAACAGCCTTGTTGAAAACGACCGCCTGTCATTGACAAGAGAATTGGATAAAGCGGTCAGTGCATCGCAGCTCGAGGCCAATTTGACCGAGCATTTCAGGGTTGTAGGTCTGCCGGGAGCAAAGATAGCGGTTACAAAAGAAGGTTTGCATCGCGTGACTCGCGCTCAGTTGCAGGCGGTCGGTTTCAATGTTGCCGCAAATTCCGCAAACTGGCGTCTATTTAATGAAGGCAACGAACAGGCAATTATCATCGGACCAAGTGGAGACTATGTAGAGTTTTACGGTAAAGGCATCGACCGTCCCGAAAGCGATACACGGATGTATTACTTGATCGCGGACACCGTCGCCGGCAAGCGTGTTGATACTAGGGTTTTGAGACCCGTCGGCGGCACCGCCGTCTCCAGTAGCTTTAGATTTGCCGCCACGAAGAAAGAACGCTTAATTTATTTCGACAGTATCAAAAACGGCGACGAAGAAAATTTTTTTGGTCGGGGCATAACTTCCGTACCGGGCACCTTGCCCGACTTCGCATTTAATCTTGCCGGAACTGACCCGGCTGCTTCCAATGCGGTCATAACGGTCAAAATACAGGGGATTCTTTTTGGCCAGCACAGCGTCAGCGTGATGCTCAACGGTCGCGATATCGGCAATGTCGTTGGGGAACATTTGGACAGTATCTCCACCGATTTAACGGTTCCGGCTGACTTTCTGATCGAAGGTGCCAACACTCTTAAATTTAGCACGGCGAATTCGGCGGATTACCTTCTATTTGATTCGGTGACGGTCAAGTATTCGAGAAGATATGCAGCTGATCAGAACCGGATAGCGTTTTTCACACCCGGATACCGCCGGGCGGAGGTTGGTGGATTTACCTCTCCTAATATTCGCGTCTTCGACACGACGGAAGATGGAAGCCCGCGGCTGGTGGTAAATTTGCAAGTGGAGCAAAACGGATCGACGCATACGGTAAAGATACCGTCGAGCCGTGCCGCAGTGTTGTACGGTATTGAAGATTCGGCCTCTTTGACCCCGGCGTCGGTGACGGCCAATGTTCCGTCCTCTCTTAATTCCAGCACAAACCGCGCCGATATGATAATCATCTCCGCACCTGACCTGATCTTAGGGTCGGAAAGCTGGGCAAATTACCGGCGGAGCGCGGCGGGCGGAGGTTTCACGGTTAATGTCGTTGATTTGACCGATGTCATCGATGAATTCAACTACGGCGTTTTTAGCTCGGATGCCATCAGGAATTTTCTTCAATATTCCCGCAACAATTGGCAAACGCCAAAGCCGCAATACGTCCTGTTGATGGGTGACGCGAGCTATGATCCCCGTAACTATGAGGGCAATAGCTCGTTCAGTCAGGTTCCGACGAAGTTGGTCGAGCTGATCTTCGAGCAGACCGGAAGCGATGACGCAATGGGTGATTTTAACGGCGACGCTCTCGCGGAAGTGGCCATCGGGCGTATTCCCGCCCGTTCCCCCGGTGTCATAACGACTGTGCTAAACAAGACGGTCGCCTTTGAAACCACCGCTACTCAGGCCATTAACCGCGGGGCATTGTTTGCCTTCGACCGGCCGATAACGTATGACTTTGAAGCGATGAGCTCCATTCTAAGAAACGAGCTTCCAGTGTCCGTGCCCTCGATGAATATATTTCGCGGAACGCTGTCCGGCTCCTTCGATCAAGGGCATGATCCGCTAATTGCCGCAATAAATACGGGAAAATTCCTGGTAAATTATTCGGGTCACGGAGCCGGAGGCGTCTGGGCATCAACAACATTTTTCAGTAACGCAGACGTGTCACTGCTGACCAATGCCAATAGTCAGTCGATCTTTACCATGCTAACCTGTTTCAACGGCCTGTTTATCCGTCCCAATGCAGATTCCCTCTCGGAGGTCCTTCTTAAATCGACGAATGGCGGAGCGGTAGCGACCTGGGCATCCTCCGCTTCGACGACACCCGATTACCAGCTGACGATGGGAACCCGATTTTATAACCGAATCGGCGCGGCGAACCCCAGCTTTACCCGGATCGGCGACTTCGTCAGGGACGCAAAGACAACGATTGGCGGCAGCGATGTCGCATATTCGTGGACACTGCTTGGCGATCCGGCCCTTAGAGTCAGGTAGACCTCGAACGAAACTAATAAAAAAGGGCGTCCGCGAAGGCGCCCTTTTTTCATTTGGAATACTCGCGGCGGGGTTCGAACCTGCGACCTCTTCCTTCGGAGGGAAGCACTCTATCCATCTGAGCTACGCGAGCGTAAGGGTATATTCGTCATCTACTTTGCGACAATTGTAACGTTCTTGATCCTGACCGGTTCCTGCGGCCGCTCGCCGTCTTTCGGAACGCCGGCGATTGTCGTGACGTTGTTCATTCCTTCGATTACCTTACCAAAGACGGTGTATTTGTTGTCGAATGCGGCTTCTCGCTTTAGCATGATAAAGAACTGCGAGTTGGCCGAATTGATATCGTTGGCGAGTCTGGCTGCTCCTAGAATGCCGGTGTTGTATTGAACGTCTGAGAATTCGGCTGGAACGTTTGGCTTACCGGAATCGCCTTCCTTACCAGGTGCTTTTGGCACGGCTCCGGGTTTCGTATTCGCGTCTCCGGCCTGTATCACACTTGGATTTATTCGGTGAAAGGCGATTCCGTTGTAATAGCCTTCCTTGGCAAGCTCTTTGAATCTCGCTACCATTTGCGGGGCAATATTCGAATAAAGCTCGAGTTTAACCGTGCCGTATGCGGGAGTTTCCATCTCAATGACCGCGATCTCGGCATCGGCGACGGGCGTCACGCCTTTCTTAACCTCGCCGTTCTTCGAGTTTGTGGCCGCACCGCCTCCGCACGAAAGTGCGAAGAGCAACGTTGAAATACAAAATATCAAAAGTTTTTTATTCATATATATATAGATTTAGATCATCTTTTCGCTGTCGAGAATTATGGTCACCGGGCCGTCGTTGACCAGCTCCACCTCCATCATTGCACCGAATTCGCCGGTTGCAACATTTGCGATAATCGAGCGAGATATGGCAACGAAGTATTCGTAAAGACCAATAGCGTCCTCGCCCTTTGCTGCCGTAATAAACGATGGCCGACGGCCACGACGTGTATCACCGTATAGCGTGAACTGCGAAACGACGAGCAGGGCGCCACCAATTTCAGTCAGCGACAGATTCATCTTGCCGTCAGCGTCATCAAATATACGCAAACCGGCGATCTTATCAACAAGATACTCCGCCGCCGCCGTATCGTCATCGACGGAAACACCCAGAAGGACGAGCAAACCTTGCCCGATCTCACCCGTCACGCGGCCTTCGACCGTGACCTTTGCCCGCGAAACACGCTGGACGACGGCACGCATTATTCGGCGTCTTGGATGTAAACCTTGTCCATCACGACACGGTCGTTCGGTTTGTCGTTCGAGTTTTTCGGCACCATCGCGATTTCGTCGACCACGTTCTGGCCCTCGATCACCTTGCCAAATTTCGAATAGCTCGGCGGCAAGGGATAGTCGTCGTGCATAATAAAGAACTGCGAGCCATTCGTATTCGGTCCCGAATTCGCCATCGCCACGGTTCCTTTTTCATACGGCCCGGCGTAAAGCATCGTTCCCCGATCGATCTCGTCCGCAAACTTGCCACCCCAAGCCGATTCGCCGCCATAGCCTTCACCAAGCGGATCGCCGCCCTGGATCATGAAATTTGGTATAACACGGTGAAAGATAACGCCGTCATAATAATTCTTGTCCGCCAACAGACGGAAATTCTCCGTCGTTTTTGGAGCGTCTGTCTCAAGAAGCTCAAATTTGATCGTACCCTTGTTCGTTTCTAAAACTGCAATTCTATTTGCCACTAAATATTCTCCTCAATTTAAGATAAATCTTTCGATCGCCGCGGCCACGCCGTTCTCATCGTTACTTAATGTTGTATAAAAATCGACCATTCCGTGCAACTGCGGGTCGGCGTTTCCCATCACCACGGGCGTTCCCGCGTACTGTAGCATTTCCAGATCGTTGAAATTATCGCCTATCGCCATCACGTTTTCGGGAGTTAAGCCGTTTATTGTGGTGAGCTTAGCGACACCGTGACCTTTCGAAGCATCAGCCGGAAGAATATCGATCAGAGTGAAATCACGACGCGGATAAGCTGTCGTGAGTAGCGTTATGCGATCGCCTAGATGGCCGCGAAGATCGGTTTCAAGCTCGGCCATCCGTCCGCTATTGCCCGAAAACGAAATATGAACGACCTCGTGTGAGTTCACAACGTCTTCCAGTGCCGACACATGCTCAACCGAACTTTCAACCGCGTCCCCGTGCATCCGGCTCGACCAGCGTATGTATTCCTGCAGCGGCGTGTTCTCGCTCGAAATGCGATCGTAGAGCATTGTGCCAAGGCCAGTCGGATCGGTGCTAACCAACGCGTCACCGCCAAGCTCTTTGCCAACGCGAATGATCTCAAGCGTCATCTCCGTCGAAAGCAGAGAACAAGCAAGTGTTTCCAACGACTCGGCATACTTCACCAACGCTCCGTTATGCGTGATCAAAGGAGCATTCAACCCAAGATCGATCCCAACGGGCCGCGCATCACGAAACCGCCGACCGGTCGCAATTGTCACGAGCACACCGAGATCTTCAGCCGCGCGGATAGCAGCGCGATTTGCTTCAGAGATCTGTCCTGAGGAGTCGAATGTTGTGCCGTCGAGATCGAGGGCGAGGAGTTTGATCATTGATTAGAGTTGCCCTCACGCTTCTCCTGTCGTTCCTTCTCCAACCATTGTTGGTACTTTGCCTTTCCTTTTTCGAATTCAGCCGCTGAGGCGTAGAACCAGTGTGAGCCATCGTTCAGCTCAACGTTACGGACGTAGAAGATGTAATCGTTCGGTGACGGATTAAGTGCAGCTTTGATCGAGCTTTCGGTGACGGATGAGATCGGGCCGGGCGGGATGCCGGTCTTGGTACGGGTGTTGTAGGGCGAGTCTACTTCGAGGTCGCTCTTGTTGATCGTGCCATCCCAGCGGCCAAGCATTTTGGCGATGTAGACATTTGTCTGGTCGATGCCGAGCGGGATGTTCTTGGCGAGGCGGTTGTTGATGATACCAGCTACGATCGGGCGTTCGCTTTCTACGCCGGTTTCAGTCTCGATCAGCGAGGCGATAGTAACTATCTCGTGCGGCGTGCGGCCAAGACTCTTTGCCCGAGCTGACCATTCCGGTTTCCAGAATTTCCGGAACTGCTCGACCATCGCCTTGATGATCTCGGGCGGCTTGGCGTCCCGGGGGAAGTTGTACGTCCTAGGATACATGTATCCTTCGAGGTTCTTTGCTGTTGGCGAAATATCCTGTATCAATGTGATATCATCCATCAACGCGAGTACCGCTTTATCATCCATGGGCGGCATTTCTGTGCCGCCAACGACGGTTGCTCTGCCGAATTTCTCGGCGACACGTTTTGCGATATCGAAACGCGTAAATCCCTCGGGGATCGTCAGCTTGATCGTTCGATCTTCGCCCTTTTCGAGCTGTTTGAGGACTTGGATCGTCGAGATCGGGGATGCGAATTGGTACTCACCGGCCTGGAGTTTGCTCGAATCTCCGACCGTTCGCAAATAAACGTTGGTAGCCGTTTCACTCGAAATAATGCCTTCGGCCGCAAGCTTTGTAATGATCTCACGCGGTGTCGAGCCTTTCTCGATCTTGATATAGTCGTTTGCCTTCGAGTGAGCGACCGCTGCGTTTACCGAGCGAAATACCCAGAACGATATGCCTGCAACTGCAAGCACTGCCAGGAAAACTAACGCAACAATTATCTTGATAAACTTCATTCGTCAAAGAAAATCCACGACGCGTTACAACCGCCGCCGTGGATGAAAACACTCCTGCAATTAAGAACTTATCACAAAGGCACTAAGTGAGGACACAAAGTTCACAAAGTTGCTTTGCGGCCAAATACTTTTCGACGGCGGCAGTAACAGCTTCGCCTTCGGGTTTATCCTTCGAGCCAAATCTCGCGACGATCTTACCGCTGCGATCGAGGATGAATTTATTAAAGTTCCACGAGATGTCACCGCCGAATTCGGGATTTGATTCCTTGCTGGTCAGATATGTGTAGAGCGGATGCTGGTCGGCACCGGTGACCGAGATCTTGGAGAACATCGGGAAGGTCACGCCGTACTTTGTCGAGCAGAATTCCTTGATCTCCTTTTCGGTGCCCGGTTCCTGACCCATGAAATTGTTCGCCGGGAACCCGAGGATCTCGAGGCCCTGATCTTTATATTTCTTATAGACAACTTCGAGGCCCTCATATTGCGGCGTGTAGCCGCATTTACTGGCAACGTTGACGAGCATCACGACCTTGCCTTTGTAGGCATCGAGTTTGACGTCTTTACCGTCGATATCTTTCATCGTGAACTCGTACATATTCTTTTGCGGCGGTGCTGCGGTCGGCGTCGGGTTCAGGACAAAGCCGAATTTGTACGCGGCACCGGCGACCGCGACGGCGGCAAGGATCAGGATTACTGCAATAATTTTCAACATATTATTTCTCCAGTTCACGCGGACTGCGTGGTGGTTTTGGCAGCTCCGGAGTTTCACCGGTTGCGGCAAAAACTTCCTTGAACGCTCCGACGCTCGCCAGTACGCCCGCCGTCTCCATCGGCATGAAGATCACTTTCGAATTCTGCGTCCGCGCCATATCTCGCATCGAATCGACATAACGCTGGGTGATCAGATACTGTGCCGTCTGTCCGCGATCGCCGATCGCACTGGCGATCTGGGCTATTGCTTGTGCCTCGGCGGTTGCGTTAACAAGTCTAGCCTGCGACGCTCCTTCGGCATCGAGAATAGCCGATTGCTTGTTGCCTTCAGAACGCGTAACCGCAGCCTGTTTTTCACCTTCCGCACGAGTGATCGCTGCCTGCTTATCACCCTCAGCTTGGAGGATCAACGCACGACGGTTACGTTCCGCCGTCATCTGTTTTTCCATCGTGATGCGAACGTCCTCGGGCGGCGTGATGTTCTTGATATCGACGCGTGTGACCTTGACGCCCCATTTGTCGGTGGCCTCGTCTAGGATCATGCGAAGTTCGTTGTTGATCTGATCGCGGCTTGAGAGCGTGTGATCGAGATCGAGCTTGCCGATGACGCTCCGCATACCTGTAAATGTCAACTGCACGATAGAACCGACAAGATCATTGACCTCGTACGTTGCCTTGATCGGATCGGTGATCTGCCAATATACGACCGAATCGACGCCCATCATTACATTGTCGCGTGAGATGACGGATTGTGGGGGCAGGTCGATGAACTGTTCACGCGAATCGATGTACGTCGTACCAGGACGCATATTAGTCCAGAAAACCGCACGCGGAGCTTCGAAGAACGGCACGATAATATTCAAACCGCTGGCCGCAACGCGGTGAAAACGTCCGAGCCGTTCGATCAGCAACACACTCGACTGCGGGACGATCTTTATCGTTTTCCACGCGACTACGAGCAAAGCAATTCCAAGAAATGCAAGAAAGATCGCACCTAAACCAATAGCTTCCATCGTTTCCTCCAACCGTCTGTACACCCAAAATATACTCTATTTCACGGTTGTTTGCTATAATTCGCTTGCAATCGAATGACAGTCAATATCAACGACATCCACGCCGCACGCGAACGTATTCGCGACATCATCACGCCCACGCCGATAATCGCCGACGGACGTCTTTCGGACGATATCGGGGCAAGTGCGTTTCTTAAGGCTGAGAACCTGCAGAAGAGCGGTTCGTTTAAGATCCGCGGTGCCTATAACAAGATCAGCCAGCTTTCCGACGACGAAAAGAAAAACGGCGTCATCGCAGCTTCGGCGGGAAATCACGCACAAGGTGTCGCACTCGCTGCGAAGCTAAACGGCATCAAAGCGACGATCGTGCTGCCGGAATTTGCACCCTTGACGAAGATTACGGCGACACGTGCATTTGGGGCTGAGGTTGTTTTGCACGGAGCCACGTTTGACGAGGCCGTTGCGTATTCACGCGAACTTCAATGCGAACATAACTACACATATGTCCACGCGTTCGACGACGAAAAGGTGATCGCGGGACAGGGAACTATCGGTCTTGAGATCGCAGAGGGCATTTCGGACGTGTCGGTAGTCGTCGTGCCCATCGGCGGCGGCGGTTTGATCTCGGGCATCGCGACCGCAGTAAAGACTTTGAACCCGAACGCACGCATTATCGGTGTTCAGGCCGCGAATGTGGCCTGGGTCAACCCGTCGCTAAAAGCCGGACACGCCGTGATCGCCGAAGCCGGGCAGACAATTGCCGACGGAATCGCTGTTAAAAGTCCCGGCGAGATCACTTTGCCGATAATTCAACATTACGTTGATGAGGTCGTTGAGGTTAGCGAGGAAGAGATCGCTCGTGCGATCTTTTTCTGTGTGCAAAACAACCGGCTAGTGGTCGAAGGTGCCGGAGCCGCGGGACTTGCGGCTCTTTTGGCGAAGAAAATAACCGTTCGCCCCGACGACAAAGTCTGCGCCGTTCTCTGCGGCGGCAATATCGATGCAAATCTGCTCGCACGTGTGCTCGAACAGGTTCTCGTTCGTCAGGGCCGCTACGTGATGCTCAAGCTGCTCGTCCTCGACCGTCCGGGAATGCTCGCAACGCTCCTTAACAAAGTTGCAGAGACGCGTGCCAACGTCATCGAGGTCTTCCACCGCCGAGCAATGTGGCTCGCCCCGCTCGGCCGAGTCGGCATCGAAATGCTCCTCGAGGTCCGCGACAACGAACACGCCCGCGACGTAGAAAAATACCTAGAACAAGCCGGCTACCACGTCGAACGCGAAGGCCAGGGCGATTGGGAAGAATAGGTGTCGGGCCGCAGGCTGCCAGCCTGCGAGTCTCAGATTCGTACAAGCTCAGAGACACGTAACTTGCCTCCGAATCCGAAAGTCGAACACACGCAGGCTGGCAGCCTGCGTGTCCGACACGCCAGCGGGCGCGTTGACGGCACGACGTTCGTTTTTCAGCTACCGCGTGCTAAGCACTAGCGCCTGACGAGATTTTCGTCATATAGCTCTCGATACGTCCGATAGTTCGTCATCACCTTGAACACGTAATTCTTCGTTTCTGAGAAGCCGATCTCGGCGGCGAAGATGCCGGGCTCTTTTGGTTTTGAGCGGTTCAGCCAACGAGCGGCATTGTCTTCACCGCCGTTGTAGCTGGCGGCGATAGCCTCGTACAGGCCGCCGAACTGATTCTTGAGATCGGCAATATACTCGCAGCCGATCGCTATATTTACCGACGGTTTGTAGAGATCGTCCGCGTTGAAAACAGCGTAACCCGCTTTCTTGTTGTATTTAAGGGCAGTGTCATATACGAGCTGTAGCAAACCGCGAGCTGCGGACGGCGATTTGACAGCGGGGCGAAACGAGCTTTCCTGCTTCATGATCGCAAGGACGAATCGAGGATCGATCTTGCGTTTTCGCGATTCACGCAAAACGTCATCGGCAAATACGACTGGGAAGTCTTTCTGCGAAATCGCCGCCGTCGGCTTAATTCCATTGCCGCGAACGGCCAGTTTCTCCGCCGCGAGTCCACTGTAGTATGACGTCCAACTGCCTGGAATCGATGAATATGTCGCAATCGCCTCAGTCTTTTTTCCGGCTTTTTCGAGTGCCATTCCTTTGAGGAATTTTGCTTCGTCGGAGCTGGTCATCGAACCAGAAAACTTACCGACGGCGATCATGGTGTCCGCCGTAGCAGCAGCAGCATCCCATTGGCCTCGGTGGATCTGCATTCGCAGGCGGCCCTGCAATGCATTGACTTCGGTAGGCATACCGGCAAACCTTACACGGGCCTTGTCCACCCACGCATCTGCTTCGTCGTATTTTCCGGCCTCACGCAGGGCGTCGATCGTGTTCGTGTAGGCGGCATCGATCCTTTCGCCCGTCGGGTACATGACGGTGTATTGCTCATAGATCTTTGCCGCTTCAGCATTTTTACCGAGTCTGACGTGACATGCACCTTTGAACGAAAGTCCTTCGCGGCCATCCTTTGTTGCCGGGAACTCTCGGGCCGCCCTATCGAGATACGGAATTGCTCTGGCATATTCGCGTTCCCAATAATACGAACGGCCGGTCATGAAAAGCGCACCGGACATTGCAGGATCCGTTGGGAAGTTCTCGATGATTTTGTAAAAGTGCTCGCGCGATTGTGGAAACAGGCGATTGTCAAAATAGATTTGGCCGCGAGCCAGATGTTCCGTCGCGGTGAGCAACACCAGTTTACCAGCAGCGTCACGGCTAGAGCGATCTTTCTCAATAACGCCACGAAGTGCCGTATCAGAAGCCTGAGCGAATATTCCGATTTGAAATACGAGAGCAATGATAGCGGCAAAAACTAGTTTCATAAATTATTTCGAGTACGAAGGTGAGACTGAATTTAGCTTACCGATTTTTAGACGAGCGGGCAATCGCATCGGTTGTCGCGATATTTTCGAGGCTTGTGTCGATTATGGTAACTTTCTTTGATATATTCATTCTTGTTTGGCGAACTGAATATGAACCCTTGTCAAAACTGTGGAAAACTCAATGTGGCGGAGAGCCATTTTTGCCGTTTTTGCGGTACACGAATGACAGCACCGCAGCAGGTTGCCGTTCAAAATCCGTACGATCATCCGCAGCCGCAGCCTTACGGCTGGAAGACGGATGAGCTACGAACCAATAACGAAGCCCGCCGCACAAATGCGACTGGGCACATACAATCTCAAACAAGTCAGTTTGACTCGCAGTCTCCACAGTATCGTCCGGCACCGCTCGCGTACCAACAGCCGCAACGATTTGGCCAGCCGTTTCGATGTCCGCATTGTTCGAGTCAGATGGTACCGCGATTGGAGCGGCGCATTTCGACTGCCGGGTGGGTCACGTTTGCCGTACTGCTCGTTTCAGTAGCATTCTTTTGGCTATGTTGGATCGGGTTGCTGATCAAGGAAGATGTTCCCGTCTGTGTTGCCTGCAATTCAAAACTCCAGATCGGTCCTTACCGGTAATAATAACCTTTCGGGTGTTCGATCTTCACCTCGGGATTAGTGCTGGTCACGCTAATCTTGTAGTACGACTTTTTCATATTCGTTGAAAGATAGGTGAGTGAGAATTGGCGGTTGAGTGAGAGTACAAGTTCCTTAAAGAAGGGCAAATAGCTGATCGGTGCGCCCGACCCCTGATAAAATGCCCGTCCGCCGGTCTCGTCCGACAGTTTAGCCAACGCACCTTGGGCCGCGAGTACAAATATCGAAGCGCCATTCTCCGAAATAGCGGTCGGCGAATAGAACGAATATACCGGAACACTCTTACGTTGGGCCTTTAGGATCGCCTGGTCGAGTTCAAAGCTCTGCGAGATCGACGCGAGATTGGTCCCCTGCGATGTATCGAGGCCGTCTGAAAATAGCAATAACGCCCGTCGTCCCGCAGGAATACCATCAAAACGTCCCATGATATCGGAAACACCGTCATACGGACTTCGCGGCCCGAAACTCGCACTTCCGGTTACAATGCGAAATGATTTTGAGGCTTTTTCAAGATCGTCGGTAAATCTCTGTCGGATATCGAGCGAACCGGCACGCGAATATGCCACCATCACCCGAGTACCCTTTGGGAGACGCCGAATAAAATCCTGAATGTCGCGAATCTGAAGATTAAAATTCGCCGAGAGATCTTCCTGGATAAGGAGGGCTATAGCCATTGGCGATTCGCCGACACTTCGAATCGAGAGGATCTGTTGCTCCACATTGCCCTCTTTGACGATTAATCGATCGGCCTGAACAAACTCTTCCAGACGATTTTCTTTTAGCTCCTGCTTGGTAAAGATCGAGATCGGTATCGAAACGGTTCGTACTCCCTGCCTCGGTAGATTCTCAGTCGGTTGGCCGAACGCGATGAGACAGCTCATCAAGAAAACGGTGATAGTCAACCAATGATGTCGTTTGAGATCCATACGCGCTTACCGTTTTTGAATAATAAACTATTTCGCGTTAATAACCGAAACTTTTGATGCCAAAACCGTACGACCCGTTTTACGCGATTGCCGATAAGCTGCGCTAGACTCGTATCAAGTCAATCTATGGCGAGAGAAACCGACTTTGATCTAAGACACGGCCGAAGGCTCAAATACGGTGCGATTGCCGCGCCGATCCTAATGCCGATCCTGCCTGTCGTGGTCACTTTCGTCCTGCTTCTACTGGCGGCTGGCGGTCCGCCAGCGGCTGTCGTTATCTTGTTCATCGGCGTCGTCGCTTCTATCCTGGCTCTGCTCGCTGGCCTGACGGTTTCATTCGTTTTAGGACGAAGATATTCGCGTTGGACGCGTGAAACTCGTGAGATGATTGCCGCGAATGGCATTCGTCCGGAAGAACTGCATTGGTTCCGTAACGAGTTGAAGCCTGCCGAGAAACGTGCGTTGAAAGCAGTCGAAGCACGTGATCTGCTCCTCGCAGACGCCTATCGAGAAACACTTGCATCGCGGCTGACCGCAACACGTATCCAAAAATCATCAAAGCGCGAACTGCAGCTCGCCAAACGCCGCCAAAGCAGTCTAAAACAGCTAAAGAGTGCGCGTAAAGATGATTTTGCTGCTCAGATAGATAGCGATATCAAAAAAATCTCTGGCATTTACGACGAATCTCGCCTAATGCTCGCCGAGGCCGAATCACGTCTGCATATGATCGAGGCGGCAGCAAGTCGCGGCGGGTCGCTGGCGGACAACGAACTCGCCCTAAAGAAACTCTCGGCCCGCTCAAAAGAATTGCCGCTCGCTCTCGAGGCCGCGAAAGTTGCTGACGAGATCAGACGCGAATTCGAGGCTGAAGACGAAGAACTCCAGTAAAAAAAGACGCCCTCAAGAGAACGCCTTTTCGTAAAGATTGTGGCGAAAGAGACCGCCCAGCCGTGCGGGCGTATGAATTGAACCTGTAGATTACAGGTGGGTGGCTTTCTACTCGCTAATAGCGTGTATCGAAGCCGGAGTCTATGGCTCGTCTCCGTAAAGAAAAGCACCGACGACCGGCATTGGCCTCCCGGCATTCATATGTTGGCTCAATTGTAATTGCGCCCGTGAACGAGAAACGCAGTCGAATTCGTTCGCCAAAATGGATGTTAGCACATCGGCGCGTTTTGGGAAATCGAAAATGCTATTGGGGAACCGAGATCTCTTGCGGTTCGCGATTCTTGAGAATTCTATCGAGCATATCCGAGCATTCCGAACTGCGTGCCGCTAGCTGAGCATCGCTCTGAGCCTGTGAACTGCGTAGTTGATAATATTCGTCAGCAATATGCAAAGCGGCCAAAATCGCGACTTTGAGCGAATCAACCGTCATAGTTCCGGACGATATCTCACGCATTTTCGAATCGACATAAGTCGCGAGGTCCTGGATATACTCATTATCGCCGTCCGATCTGATGCTGTAGGTTTGGTTGTATATCTCGACCCTGATCGTTTGTTCCGACATAAATTATCCGTTAACGGCCCACGGCCTCCGCGACATCAGAATCAATGAGAGCGATGGCATCGAGCATCGCCTCGACCTTTAGTTGGATAGAATCACGCTCGGCCAGAAGGGCATTGAGCTTGTCTTCGGCAACCTGCTTGTCCGCAAGAGCATTTGCAGCCTCGCGGCGTAGGCCGTTTGCCTCTGCTTCGAGCCGATCGCGCTCGAGTCGCACCTTCTTGGCAAACTCGATCGTCAAATAGATCTTATCCTCAAGGTGCGAGAATTTTTCCATTCCCGTTAATCCGTTCATCGTTTCGTGGTCTCCGGAGCGTGTTTGTTGCAAGCTGTGGAAAAGATTATCGATAGTTTCGAGAGAAACTTCAAGTAAAAGATTAAGATTTCTTACGCGCGGTGCGAAATACCTAGTTTTTGCTCTACTCCCGCAACGATCTGTGAATGTACTTCCTCAACTTCCGTCTCGACCAAAGTACGGTCTTCGCTGCGGTATTCTAGCCGGATCGTTAGCGATCTCTCATCATCTCCAAGGCCCTTACCTTCGTAAATATCCACGAACGAAACGCCGCGACAAAGATCGAAATTCATCTCGTTGATCGTGGTACGAATATCGTCGAAACTCACATTTCTCGGTATAACGAAAGAAACGTCGCGACTGATCCCTGGGTAAATTGAAAGCGGACGATAGGTGGTAGTCCTTTGCTCCATAGAGAGCACAGTTTGTAGATCGATCTCGGCGACATAAACCGGTTGGCGAAACTTGTAAGAACCTGCAATAGCGTCACTTAGCCGACCAACCGTACCAACTTCCTTCCCTTCGACCAGAATGGCTGCGGCCTGCCCCCGACGTAGATGACGAGCATCGGTAGCCGAAAATGTCGCAGTCTGAATGCCGACAGCAGACAAGGCAGCCTCGATCGATCCCTTGGCATCGTAGAAATCGAGTTCTCGCTCTACCAAAGCCTTATTCTGTCGCGATTCGCCGCCGGTGATGGCTAATGCGAGCACTTTCTGCTCCTTCGGCAGTCCGTTCTCGGTATTCGCGTTAGCAAAGACCTTTCCGAGTTCAAACAGTTTCAGATCGCGACGCTGATGGTTTAGATTCAGGCGAATACCATCCAAAAGCCCCGGCAAAATGCTTGGCCGCATACGAATCGAGCCTTCGATAACCGCATCCTGCAAGGTAACGAACTTCTCGTCCAATACTTGCTCCGTAAGAACCGGGATCAGGTCAAAGATCTCATCGTGCCGTGTATCGATAAAGCTATACGACAAAGCCTCATCAAAGCCCATATCCGCCAGAACACGCCGCAGACGCTTTTCACGCGGCTCGTTAGGCTGATATTCGCCTGCTCCGAATGCGGGAGGGAGTTCAGATGCAATATTTTCGTATCCTGCATGACGGGCGACTTCTTCGACTAAGTCTTCCTCGATCGCAATATCGTGTCGCCACGAAGGAGAAACAAATATTTGAGATCTCAAATTTGAAATGTCAGATTGCTCTCCCGCCTTAATACCTAAAGCCGAGAGTATCCGTACGCACTCATCGGTTTCTACAGTCAAACCTGTCAAACGTTTGACGGCAGATGATATATCTGGCGATTCAACCGTTTTCGGAGTGAACGGCGTCGGATATACGTCGATAAATTCGCCTAAACTACCGCCCGCGAGTTCGCAGATCAGCTCTGACGCACGGTTCGAGGCTCGGATGAGATTCTCAATATCAACGCCGCGTTCAAACCGATAACTTGCCTCAGTCGCTAGATTAAGCTTTCGCGACGTAGCTCTTATATTTGCTCGGTCAAAATATGCGACCTCAAGTAACACATTAACAGTTGAGTCAGTGATACTCGACTCTAAACCGCCCATCACGCCACCGACGGCAACAGGTTTTGCCACATCGCAGATCGCGAGCATTGTCTCGTCAAGTTTCCGGTCAACCTCGTCCAGTGTAGTGATCGTCTCGTTGGCGTTGGCTCTCCGGACCACGATGCGATTTTCGGCCAGTTTACCGAGATCGAAGGAATGCATCGGCTGCCCAAGCTCGTGCATTACGTAGTTGGTGATATCGGCAACATTATTGATCGACCGCTCACCGATCGCTTCAAGGCGGTCAACCAGCCACTGCGGCGACGGGCCGATCTTGACGCCGCGAATGATGCGGGCGGTGAAACGATGGCAGAGATCTGGATCCTCTATCGAAACGGAGGTTTGGCCTTCTGACGATGAGCTTAGATCACCGTCGTCTACCTTCAGGCTTGAGATCTGACTTACTGAAAGCTCACGAGCAATACCTAAATGCGACAAGCAATCTGGGCGGTTGGACGTGAGATCGATATCAAATACGAAGTCGTCTTTGTGCGGATGAACTCCTTCGACTGCTAACCCGACACGTGTCAACGCCAAGGCCACGGCATCTGCTGAGATGTCGAGATCGATCAGGTCTTTGAGCCAGTTGTAGCTGATATTCATCGGAAATTACTTTTTGTTTCGTATAAGTGAAACGCCCGAACCGCCCAACAGTATAACCACCAGGCCCTGCAAAATGGTCGAAACATAAAAGGTCACAGGATTTGATGACAACGTCATTCCGTTTGAGTTGCTACCAAATAGCGCTCCATCCTTGATCTCAAAAAAGAGCATCAGACCAAGCGACAGACCGAGAAAAAGGGCAACGAACCCGATCCTGCGACTAGTCTTTTCAGAGGCCATCGGAATCCCTATCGAAACTGCTCCAAAAACCGCACATCGTTCTCGAACATATGCCGAGTGTCGTCGATCGAATACATTAGGGCTGTCATTCGTTCAAGGCCGAAGCCGAAGGCGAAGCCGGAATATACCGTCGGATCTACGCCGCAGGCTCGCAGGACATTTGGATGCACCATTCCTGAGCCTCCGAGTTCGATCCAACCGGAGCCTTTGCAGGGGCGGCAGCGTTCACCTTCGAAAACGCCCGTTCCGCCGCATTTAAAGCATGAGAAATCGAATTCCGCCGACGGCTCGGTAAAAGGGAAGTACGAGGGCCTGAAACGTGTGACCGTGTCGGGGCCGTACATTCGTTTGAGCCATTCGGTGACGGTGCCTTTGAGATGGGCCATCGTGATGCCTTTGTCGACGCAGAGGCCCTCTAGCTGGTGAAACATCGGCGTATGAGTCATGTCGGGCGTATCACGGCGAAAAACTCGGCCAGGAGCGAGTATTCGCAACGGAACACCACGCCGCTCCATCGCGCGGATCTGCACGGTCGAAGTCTGCGAACGCAGAGCAAAGCCCTCGGTCGTGTAGAAGGTATCTTGTGATTCGCGTGCGGGATGCCCCTCGGGGATATTCAACGCGTCGAAATTGTAATAATCCGTCTCGATCTCGCGGTCATCTTCGATAGCGTAGCCCATAGAGACGAAGATATCCTCGATCTTCTGCCGCAGAATCGTGATCGGGTGGATATGTCCTGTTCGAGGACGACGACCGGGAAGCGTGACGTCGAGGCGTTCGCGTTCGATCTTGGCGTTTGAGATGTATGAGGTGAGCTTTGCCTCGGCATCTTCGACCTTAGCGGCGATGCCTTTCTCTACCGCCTGGACCATCTGGCCAAACGCGGCTCGATCTTCAGGAGCGACCTTACCGATCAGCTTCATCGCCCCGGCAATACTCGACTTTTTGCCGGTGTGCTTTATCTTTAGCTCGCCCAGACCGCGCAGTAGAGCCTCGGCGTCGCCAATAGCAATACCGTCAACACTCAAATCAGCAAAGCGTCCGAACTCTTGCTCGAACGCCTCACGTATCTCATCAACTTGTCGATCTATCTCCGACATATTGTGAAGCTATGTGGCCGAAGCAAACAATTTTTGCATCTCAGCCGAAGTAACCACCGGAACGACCTCGAAATCAACGAGGTCGCCCCAATTCTTGATCCATTCCTGCAAAAGCGCCGGGTCGTCGGTCTCCATGACTTGAAAACAGCGGTCCATTCCAACCTCGATCCAGCTATTTACGTAGCTAAGGCCGTCGGGCATCAGTCGCCCTTGCTCGGCAAAACGTTTGTAAACCGGAGCCGGATCGCGCTCTTTGAAATGTTCGACGACCATGAAAAGCATCGATATTTATGCAGCCGCTTGCTGTTGCTTCCCGATCGCGTCTTTCGCCTGTCCGGCAACTGCTGCGAACGCCTCAGGCTGTTTGACGGCCATGTCGGCGAGAACTTTGCGGTCGAGTTCGATACCGGCAAGGCTGAGGCCGTGAATGAACTGCGAATACTTCATGTCATTCAGGCGGCAAGCCGCGTTGATACGGACGATCCACAGTTTGCGGAAGTCACGTTTTTTCAGCTTTCGGCCTGTATATGCAAAGTTTAATGCGCGTTCGACCGACTCTTTGGCCGAGCGATACAGCTTTGATTTTGTTCCACGATAGCCTCTGGCTAAGGCTAATATTTTTTTGCGCTTCTCGAGGCGCTTATTACCACGTTTTGCTCTTGGCATTTTTCCTCCAATGCAGAGTGCACAATGCACAATGCATAATGTCTAACTCAGAATCATTGTGCATTTTGCACTTTGCATTCTGCCTTCAATTAATTACGTCCGTACGGCAGCATCCTTTCGACGCGTTTCTGATCGCCCTCGGATACTAAAGTATCAATATCCAGATTGCGCTTCCGTTTACTGGTCTTTTTCGTCAGAATGTGACGAGCGTGGCTGTGGCCGCGTTTAAATTTACCCGAAGCTGTCGAGCGAAAACGCTTGGCCGCGCCTTTGTGTGTTTTGAGTTTTGGCATAACTTTTCTCCCATGTAAAACAGGCTTTCTATCCTGATTCTCCTAACTTGATCGATACCATCAACAGACTGGAAAGTCTGTTGTACTTAAAAAATCTCGTCGTCGTACTTCGGCTCTTCTTTAGCCTTCTCGACGGCTTTCTCAGCCGGCTTCTTCACAGCCACTTTCTTTGGCTTTTCGGGCTCGTCTTCCTTATTCGGAGCGACCGAAGTATGTTTTGTCACCGTGGGCACCTTTGCCTTCTTCGGTGAGAGGATCGTAAACATCTGATAGCCTTCCATTTTCGGTGCTACCTCGATATCAGCCAGATCCAGCAGATCCAGCGTTAAACGCTTGAGGATCTTAGCCCCGAGCTCGCGGTGAGACATCTCACGTCCGCGAAAGGCAATTGCGGCCCTTACTTTATCGCCCTCGCCCAGCCATTGGCGGGCGTGTTCCATCCGATATTGGTAGTCGTGATCGTCGGTGCCTGGGCGGAATTTGATCTCCTTGACCTGGACGGTGACCTGTTTCTTCTTGGCTTCGTGAGCCTTTTTCTTCTGTTCGTAAAGAAACTTGCCGTAATCGATGATCTTACACACGGGCGGATGGCCATTTGGCGAGATCTCTACGAGATCGAGCCCGCGTTTTCTAGCTTCCTGAATGGCATCGCGAGTGTCCATGACACCGAGAGTTCCACCATCGTCGAGAACTACGCGGACCGACGGTACCCTAATGCGCTCATTCGTACGGTGCAGCGGTTCACGAAACCGCGGCTTAAACCTATTTCCACCAAATCTTCTAGCGATAAATGCCTCCTCTGGTTAATTGCCGTCTTAAGATGCCCGGCTCGAACGCTCGGCCGTGATCTTTTCCCTAAATTCATCGAGCGACATCGCACCGATATCACCCTGTTTACGCTCGCGAACGGCAACCTGCCCGTTTTCGAGTTCCTGATCGCCGAGGATCAGCATATACGGTATCTTCTGCATTTGAGCATCCCGTATTTTCGCTCCGATTTTATCAGATTTCGTGTTCGATTCCACACGGAAGCCTGATTTTCTTAACTCCGCGGCAATCGAATCCGCGTAATCGTTGATACGATCGGTGATCGGGAGCACCGCCACCTGCACGGGAGCGAGCCACAGAGGGAACGCACCGGCATAGTGCTCGATCAACACTCCAAAGAACCTTTCGATCGAACCGAACAAGGCCCGGTGGATCATGAATGGGCGATGTTTCAGATTGTCGTCGCCTGTATATTCAAGCTCAAAACGCTCGGGAAGATTGAAATCTAATTGAATCGTTCCCAACTGCCAAACTCGTCCGATAGCGTCCTCGATCTTGATATCGATCTTCGGCCCGTAAAATGCAGCCTCGCCTTCGATACGTTCGTACGAAATATCTCGCTCACGAAGCGCCTGAGCCAGCGATTCTTCCGCACTTGCCCAATCTTCGTCCGCGCCGAGATAGCCTTTGTTTTCGGCACCGCCGCGAACAGAAAGTTCAAATTTCACCTTATCAAACCCGTAGGTATCAAAAATCTTGATCGCAAAATCGAGACAATCCGAGACTTCCGTGCTGACCTGATCGGGCCGGACAAAAAGGTGTGCATCATCAACCGAAAATCCACGAACGCGCATCAGCCCGTGAAGCGTTCCCGACAACTCGGCACGATAAACGGTGCCCATTTCGGAATATCGCTGCGGCAGATCGCGGTACGATTTTGGCGACGCTTTATAAATGCCGATATGAAAAGGGCAATTCATGGGCTTGAGCCGATATTCCTCGTCCTCGATACTCGTCGGAGCATACATTGAGTCGGAATAGTTTCCCTCGTGCCCGCTCGTCACCCACAGATTTCGCTTAGCGATATGCGGCGTGAAAACAAAACTGTATCCGCGCTGCTCAAGCTCTTCGCGGAGCAGACGTTCCATTTCCATGCGAATAATGCCGCCTTTCGGATGCCACAAGATCAGGCCCTGACCGTAATCGTCTGAGATCGAAAACAGGTCGAGCTCTTTTCCGAGTTTGCGATGATCGCGTTTTTCCGCTTCTTCGCGTTGTTTTAGCCAGGCGTCAAGTTCTTCCTGCGAAGCGAACGCGGTGCCGTAAATACGCTGCATCTGCTCACGTTCGGCATCGCCTTTCCAATATGCACCCGAAAGAGCCAAAAGCTTAAAAGCTTTGAGTTTGCCTGTGTGCTGTACATGCGGTCCGAGACAAAAATCAATAAACGGCGAACCATCGATATGATAGATCGTCGCCGAGCCATCGACTTTTTCATCGATCAACTCACATTTGAGCGGTTCTTCACGGCCTTTGAAAAGATCGAGGATCGCCGATTTCTCAACAACCTCGCGACGATAACGAAGATCCCCCTTTGCCATCTGCCGCATTTTCTTTTCGATCACCGGCAGATCGTCTTCGGTCAGATTTCGCGGAGCAATAACGTCGTAATAGAAGCCATACCGCGGATCTTCCATCAAGGCTGGCCCGACGCCGAGCTTTGTTCCCGGGAACAGTTCCAAAACAGCAGCAGCCAACAAATGAGCGGTCGAATGACGCAGAACTTCGAGGCCGTCCCGCGTGTCCGAAGTGATCGCCTCGATCGACAGAACCTCGTCCGTCGCGTCAAGCTCTCGATTCAGATCGACTTCCTCGCCGTTAACCTTAGCGGCAAGAGCTTTCTTCAAAACATCGCGGTCAAACGCCTTGATAGCGTCAATAACCGTCGCAGGCGCAGGTATTGCCTGTTGTTTATCTCCGAATTTTATGTTCAGTTCACTCATACATTTGTTGATCCGACGTTCAGAGTGCAAGCTTCAGCTTGTTTCTCAAGGCATACATTCAGGACAAAGAACAAACTAAAGTTTGCACTCTGAACCTTTCAGCCAAAGCCACTCTCAAATGAACGATCAACAACTCACTACTACTAAAATAGATTTGATCCGATAAGAGCGACTTTGCTTGGCAATCTCCGAGGAAACTGCGATTGTCACGCCATTAGAAGCGTGTCGTAGTAGTTATAAAAACAGCAAAGTTCTTCGTTAGCATCTTATCGAAAAAGTGGATAATGGTGAGTGGTGGGTGATGAACGAAAGAGCTTTTAACTCACCATTCACCACTATCAACTCATCACTATCAAAAATGGTAGTCTCTAGCAGACTCGAACTGCTGACCCCTACCTTGTCAAGGTAATGCTCTACCAACTGAGCTAAGAGACTACACCTCGTCTTTTCAAGAGAAAAGCGAAATTAGAGGATGCCAAACCTCTTGGACGGTGTCAAGGCTTCGCGTTGACAGTCGGCTAATCGGACTTGTAACGATCTTCAGTATGACTTCAAGGTCGAAAGGGAGGTCAGTAGCTGCTACGAACGGCAGTAAACACCAAATCCCTATTAGGAAAACCGAGCAAAGAAGAGAGGCCCATATTACCCACCGAACCCGGGAGCGTGCTCCCCCGAGTGAAAGAAAATTGAACACGAGACAAGCAGCAAAATGAAAAAGACCCAAGCCAACTAGAAACCAAGTTCCAACATAATGATTCTCCGGAGCAACGAAACAGGCTATCAAAGAATCGATGTCGGAGGTACCCGTGCTCTGGCACATCGAATTAATACTAGTTATGAATGACGGAGCCGAATAGAGTGCTGCAACCACGGCCAACAATAGGGCTAGAAGAGCAAAAAAAAACGCCATTTGTTTTGCGCGTGACTCACGTAGTAATTGGTTGAAGTGTTGAAGGAAACTCGTAAACAGATTTATGTATGATTCGATATGAGAAAGCACCCTAGACAGATGAAATCGCGTTTCATAGAGATGATGGAATTTATCTACTACATGCCCCGCCCGAAACGCCGATGATGCCACGGCAACTTCCCGAACGGAAGGCAGATATTTTAGAACAGTTGCTGTCTTTTCCGTCAAGCTGTCTATCTCCTGCTCAATCACAACCTCGTCTTGCCGCCTTTGCCGGAATCGGAACGTGCTGCTTCTTTCGTGGAAAAGCGTCACTATTCTTGGGACATCGCGGATCGCCTTAATTGTTCCCTTCTCCATAAGGTGTACCAGTGTCTTGACGGAAACGGAATGTTCAATGGCTCGGATAATGCATCGCCAATAGTCCGCATAGTTTATTACCTTCCCATCAGCGTGAAGGACTGTGGTTGGATTGTAGTAGACAACACACCTCTCCGATCCGAAGACACACATTTCGTTCTCCCAGGTCGAAAAAGAGATAATTTCACTACCGTCATTTTCCATTTGTCGAACCGGAGCAAGATGCATCGCATCGGCGTCGTCGCAATTATAGATCAGTGTTGCGTCCAGAATGCTACGAGAAAGTCCCTTCGAGGCTCTAAGTAAACTGCAACTCACATAGCCACCTGCGTATTCTACTTGTTTGAAAACTATGACGGTATACCGCTGCCGTTCGCGGTAAACACCCGCTTTGCCTATGCCATCAAGCTGAAATTCCGGGAGTCGGTTCGCAAATAGTAGGTTCATTCGCTGCTTAACGGGATCATCTGAAGAATCCGCTCCATCAGTTTTAATTTGGACTAGTCTCCAATCATTTGCGGCTTGGCAGAGGTGCGTTACAAATCTTTTCACAAGGTCGATAAGCGTCTGATCCGAACCACCCAGCAGCGGAGCATCAGGGGTTCGATATGTGAGAAGATGCAAAAGCAAGTCCCCTAGGGTTCCTGTTTCTCCCTCTGAATTGAAGGGAAAACGGAATTCTTCACGAACCTCGATAATTCCATTCTTTGATAGTCGAAGACAGAATGTACGATCAGACGCGGACTCATCCTTGAAGCGATAGGTTTTCTCGGTCAACCAGAATTGCTCTCGGCTTCTCGGGACATAGGTTTCGAGTTCTCGATGGAGTCGTTTTCGGAAAACCGCGAATCGATTGCCATCCCTTATCGTCTCGCGTTCAAAAAGTGTGGCATCCACAAAATCGGTGGAAGATAAATCGCAGAACTTGGTGTTATAAAATTGGATTAATTTTGGAATATATGTGCTTTCATCCACTGTATCGTCTATTGTAAGAAAATTGGCTAAGAAATACGTATGAAATACAATGACTGTTGCCGAAATGGAGATATCGTTCGGGGTTATTGCCTCTGGAAGCGCGGCTATTTCTTTTCTGTCGTCGCATGTGTTGACATGAATGAGAACTCTAATGCTTGGATTGAGTCGGATTATTTGCGACAGTTTGACGAGTCTGTCTGTTAGCTCTCTTCGTCTATATTCCGGCGTATCTTGGGGTTGAGTATGCCAAAAGAACCTCCCCCTGTCATCGAAACGACCCCTCAGGGAAATCTTGAAATAGATTTCGCGATTTGTTGATTCCCCTACCTCAGCAATTGACTCTGGGCAGTTCCCCGATGCCTGTATATAAAAATGATACCAGTGATTTTCCTTCCCATCAGCAGGGCGCATCTTGGATTTGTCAGTGCTATCGTCCGGCACAAATTGTAGGATGCATGCCGATATGGAATCGATATTGTAGGGAAGCACAAACGGTAGGTGGGTTGTGCCGCACTTAATTGTTCGAATTCGTCCGAGAATTGACTTTTGAGTGCTTTGTTTAAGCATTCCGGTTACCCTCTGCACGATCTAAACCTTATACTAATTCCGGCTAGGCTCCTTACCCTTCAACGCATTATCCTTCCGACACGCCGACAGCGGTTTGGCATAGGAGGAGATGATGTTAGTGATCTTTTTTTCGGATTTGTTTATGTTGACCTTCATGCAGGCGCAGCCGTGGCCGTAGTTGATGTTGGTTTTGACCCATTGTGAGTCTTTGAACTCGGGCCAGTCGCCGTCGGCCTGGTAGCCGCCTTGGGCGGCGATGAGCCATTCGCCGTGGGCGTCGATGAGCCAGGCGTTGGCAGGCGTTGGATTGACGAACCAGCCGCAGCGGGTTTCAGCGAAGGCGGTATTTGGCTGCCAAATAGAGAATGCCGAAGTCGTGATCGAGAGGATGACCGTGGCTAGAATTGCGATAGCAAACTTCCGTTTCATGATCTGCTCCAATTTTGATTTTTAGAGATAGTACGACAGATGGCAGTCGTCTGTCGAGCGGCACTGATATTTCTCAAGTTGATGAACAGACGGGGCGGTCCGTCCTACGCTACGCCGGTACAAAATCGATGCATGCCGATCGCGACGAGTTTTGTGGTTCGGTCGTCGACGTCAAACTGCGGATTTACCTCGCTAAACTCAATGATCTTTGTATTCGCGAGCGATGCGGCGTACTTGACGAGCTGGATAAATTCACTGGCCCGTAGGCCCAACGGTGACGGGGCCGAGACGCCGGGAGCGTCAGCCGAGCGGACAGCGTCCATGTCGAAGCCGAAGAACGTGTTCAACGACGAACTCTGGCCGATGAATTTCTGCCGGATGCTCTCTTTTAGCTCATTATCGGCCTCGGCACGCGAACGCAGGATCTCGAGGCTAATGCGGTTGACGCCGAGATCGCTGAGGTATTCGTAATAGATCGGCGAGGCAAAATGGGTTTGATAGCCGACCTCGTAGAAATAGTCCGGGCGAAGATGTTTTTCTTCGAGAAGCTGTCGATATGGCGTGCCGCTGTTTCGCTCTTCGGCGATCCGAACGTCGAGATGAGCGTCGATATTCACACCGATCCACCAGTCGGTTCCGAAAACCTCAGCCATCGCCCGCCCGTCGGCGTACGAAATGTCGTTGCCGCCGCCGAGCACGATAATTCGTTTGCCATCGGTCAGAATTTGCTTGATGACCGAGGTCATCGTCGCGTGCGTTTCCTCAAGCGTATCGCCGATCACAACATCGCCGAGATCGAAGATCTTCTTCTTGACGTTAAAGGTTGTGAGCTTGTAAAACTGCCTTCGAATTGCATCCGGAGCATCGGCAGCACCGATGCGGCCATGGTTTCGCCTGACGCCTTCGTCCTGCGGGCAGCCCAGAATGACGATGTCTGACGCGGCGTAATGTTCGTCGGCGATCCTTACAGTCTCAGCCATTCGCGGATCGTTGGGGTCGTTTCGCGATGCGAACAGGGATGGGTCGGGACGGGTTGTCAGGTCAAAAATGTCGCTCATTTGCCCATAGTATTTGCCGATTTCGCGTCGAAGTCAATGCCGTTTCCTTGACTTCGGAATGCGATTCGCTTATCACTAGCAGTATTCACCATGAAGCCTCGAACAAATTCACCGACGCTCCTCATTTTCGCCGTAATGATGGCGGTCGCTAAAGCTTTTTATGACTTTGGCGAATGCTTCGTACGCCGGAATAAATGCTTTTCCTGAAACAGCTTGTGGGCCTGAGCGAGAGCCGCATTTTGCTCATCATAAAATCTTTTCTGCGCAGCCTGAGCGGCTATCAATTTAGCCTCGTCGTCGACAGATTTTGTCTGAGTAAGACCTGGCGTAGCAAACGTCGCGATCAAGATCAAAAGAATGAGAAACTTCACAACGCTTAGTAAGAACAATTTGATTGTCGTGGGTTAATCTAATGTATTGACTATCTCAAAAACTTTATTCAAGGTTAAGTCAGTCTGCTTTCTTAAACTCAACATCCATCAGGATCCACATGTTCGGATCAAGAATAACTCTGTCAGGTTCGCCAGTAACTCTGATCGAGAACACATTAGATCTGGCATCGGCTTGAACTGTTTGCATCTGAGGTTTGGTCTGGCCGGGATAGTACACGGCGATCTCGATCGGCATTTTGTACAAGCTGCCGTCGGTCTGGACTTGATCGAGTTTTATCGTGACTTGTTTGTTCGCAGTGTCGAAAGTCCAGTTTCCTTTGTATTTCAGCGTTCCCGGTTTGTAGAGCCACTGATCGAAAAACGCCGCCAGGTCTTTGCCCGAAACTTCCTCCATCGCCCGGCGAAAGTCGGCGACTGTCGCGTGAGAATCGCGATATTTGCGATAGTAAAGCCTGATCCCCTTCCAGAAATTCTCAGTACCGACGATGCCTCGCAGCATGTGCAGCGTCCAACTGCCTTTCTGGTAGATCTGGCTCGTTGTCACGTCGTTCATGTCTTTCAGATTGTCATGAATGAGGCGGTAGTTTGGGGTCTTGAGATAAAAACTATCGACCGATCTTTTGCTCGAACGAAGGCCTTCGAGAAATTCGTCGCGTCCGTATTGATGTTCGATAAAAAGCAGCGTGAAGTATGTCGCAAACCCTTCGCTGAGCCAGACCTCGTCCCAGTCTTTTTCGGTAACCGCGTTGCCAAACCACTGATGTGCGATCTCGTGAATGACAACATTCCGCCAACGCAGGTTTCGGTCGCCAACGACTGAGTTTTCGCTGTAAAGGATCGCCGAAGCGGCCTCCATGCCGCCGCTTACGCTGTTTGACTGAATATTTGCCAGCTTTTCGTATGAATACGGCCCGATGGCATCGCTGTAAAAGACCAATGCCTTCTTGGTCGTGTCATCAAAATCATAGAATCCCTTGTCGCGGTCCTGATGATAGACCCACGTTTGGATCGACTTGCCGTCAAATTCGTCGACATACTGAACCGCAAATCGAGCTACACCCAGCACGTACAACCACGACGCGATCGGGACCGATTGTTTCCAATGTGTGCGGCGATTGCCGCCGGGACGGTCGGTTTCCTCGAGCTTTAGGCCATTGGAAACAACCTGATAATGACTCGGAGCCGTCACGATAAATTCGCACATCGCCTTGTCCGAAGGATGATCGACGGTAGGCAGCCAGTTGCGGCCTTTGTCGGGCCAATTGTCGCTGAAGAACGTGCGATCGCCGTATTTGTTGTTAGCGATCTTGAGCCCGGTCGCAGGAATACCGCTGTAAACTATAGTGTACTTACTTCTGTCATTTGCCTTTGACGGGGTTGGCAACTTGATAAACAGGGCATCGCCATTGTGCCGAAACTCCAGCGGCTTGCCGTCGGACGTTATCTTGCTAACCGTCATTCCTTTGCCGCCGCGCTCGCCGGACGCTTTTACAAGGTCGATCCTTAGGTCCGTGATTCCGTCCACGCGGTAGCTTACGTCAATGGTCGCCTCGCACTTGATCTCGTCAGTCGAGTCAGAGAGTTCGATCTTGAAGGCATAATTAATCACGTCAATATTCGGATTCTTTGGATACGTGTCGAAAAAGGCCTTTGCGGAGGTGGGCGCTCCGATGAATAAGAACAGGGCGACCAGAAGCGGAGTGGTGAAGTTTCGCATATTTTCAGATGACGGCTCTTATTTCTTTAACGGAAGGGCCGTTGCCGGCCGGAACTGGATCAAGCCTTTTTCGGTCATGATCCGCTCGATGTCTTCAACCTTTGATGGCACGAAAGCACTTAGATTTTCGGCTCCGTCGGCCGTTACGACGACCACGTCCTCCATACGGACATACAGCCTTTCCTCGTGTATCCAAATCATCGGGTCGATTGTGAATACCATTCCGGGCTCGAGTTTTACGCCGCGAACCTGCCCGACATCGTGGACCGCCATGCCGACCGGATGTTGAAAATGCCCGCGAAATTTCAAGCCCTCTCTGACCGCCTTCAAATGATTCGCATTCTCAAACGTATTGCCTACCAGGTATTGTTCCATATCCTTCGCCGCTGAATCGAGAACGAAATCCGCCGTCACGCCGGGCCGGATGTAGCGAAAGAGTGCGTCGCGGTAAGCGAGAATGTAATTGGTCAGTGCCACTTGGCCGGAAGTGTATTTTCCGTTCACCGGCCACATGCGTGTAACATCGCTCGTGTAGTAGCGATAGTCGGGAGCGTAGTCCATCAGAACGAGATCACGGTCTTTCAGTTTCTCGGTTTTTTGAAAATAATGTCCGAAATAGGCGTTTGTCCCGCCGCCGATGATCGACGAATAGCCGTCGCCACGGGCACCGTGCATGTAGAAAATGTACTTCGCCGCTGCGTCGAGCTGATATTCATATACTCCGGGCTCGGTCGATCGCATCGCCTCGATGATCGCGAGACCCGCGATCTCAGTGGCCCGACGGATCATCTCGATCTCTCGCCGTGACTTAATATTCCGCAGGGCGTCGAGGATCGGAGAAAGGTCGCGAATTTCAAATTGCGGCACGCGGAGATTGAGTAGCTCGCGAAACCGGGCCTCTCGCGATGGTGCGCCATCCCACGGATTCGCCGAAACGCGGGCCTGCTCGTTCAACAACTCATCACGGCTATCGCTACCCGTCTCGGCCGGACTCAACGGCGTATAAAGCAACGCTGCGGGCGGACGCAGAAGCCCTTTGCCAACGAGATCTTGCGAAAGTTGCTCGACCGCTCGAACCTGATCGATGCCGGTGAGTTCCTTCATCAGATCTCCGTCTTCGGCGGAAAGTATCTTGCCTTCATTTCGCTCGCGATCAGGATCACGATGGGGAAGATAGATCGCAGTTCGCTGATTTCGCCCGTCAAGGACAAGATAGGCGTGTGGGCTCTCGATACCGGTCAGGTAATAAAATTCGTTCGACTGTCGAAAGACGTTAAAGTCAGCAGTTCCCTTGGCTCCCTGAACTACAGCCACCGCATTTTTTCCGATCTTTTCGAACAACTTCGCGCGACGATCAGCAAACTCTTCCTTTGGAAAGTCGGTTTGATAGTAGTGTCTTTCTTGTCCGAATAGACATGCAGGGATAGTAAAAAGCAGTAGTATCGACAACGTGCAGGTTCGCTCTAGGTTCATGTTTTTCTCAGTTAGTGCATCGGAATTTTAACATCATTCTCTTCGGCAAAATAAATTGCTTCTTCATAACCCGCATCGACGTGTCTTATCACGCCCATTCCGGGATCGGTGGTTAGGACTCGTTCTATGCGTTTTGCCGCTTCTGGCGTGCCGTCGGCGACGATGACTTGGCCGGCGTGGAGGCTGTAGCCGATGCCGACGCCGCCGCCGTGATGGAGCGAGACCCAGGTGGCACCGCCCGCGACGTTTATCATGGCGTTGAGATAGACCCAATCGGCGATGGCGTCGGAGCCGTCTTTCATGGCTTCGGTCTCGCGGTTGGGCGAAGCGACGCTGCCGCAGTCGAGGTGGTCGCGGCCGATGACAATCGGGGCTTTTAGTTCGCCGTTCGCTACCATTTCATTTAATTTAAGCCCGGCTTTTGCTCTCGCTCCGTAACCGAGCCAGCAGATGCGTGCGGGAAGGCCCTGGAATTCAACCTTTTCCTGCGCCATCGTCAGCCATTTGGCGAGGTGGTCGTCTTCGGGGAAGAGATTCATGATCGCTTCGTCGGTTTTGTAGATGTCTTCGCGGTCACCCGAAAGAGCGACCCAGCGGAACGGGCCTTTGCCTTCGCAAAAGAGCGGGCGGATATACGCCGGGACGAAACCGGGATAGTCGAAGGCATTCGCGACACCGTTGTCTTTTGCACGTTGTCTGAGGTTATTACCGTAGTCGAACACGATCGCACCACGACGTTGGAATTCAAGCATTGCTTCGACGTGCTTGGCCATCGAGTTCATTGCGGCTTGTTCGTAAGCTGTTTGATCTGCTTTGCGGAATTCTGCGGCTTCCCCGACGCTGTAGCCGACCGGAATGTAGCCCATCAGAACGTCGTGGGCCGACGTCTGGTCTGTGACGACATCGGGAATGACGCCGCGTTCAAGCAATTGCCAGAGAACTTCGGCAGCATTGCCGTGGAGGGCGATGGACTTAGCTTCTTTGTTTTCAACAGCTTCGCGAGCAATGGTTAAAGCATCGTCTAAATCTTTTGCAGCGACATCGACCTGCTTGAGAGCCAAACGCCGTTCGATTCGCCAGGGATCGACGTCAACAAGTAAACCCACGCCGCCATTGAACGTGATCGCCTGTGCCTGAGCACCGCCCATTTCGCCGAGGCCGGCGGTCAGCACGAACTTGCCCGCGAGATCGCCCCAGCCGTGCTGTCGAGCGAGCGAGCCAAACGTCTCATACGTGCCCTGCAAAATGCCCTGTGTGCCAATGTATATCCAACTTCCAGCCGTCATCTGCCCGTACATCATCAGCCCGTCGCGTTCGTATTGGTCGAATTGTTCCTGCGTCGCCCAATGCGGAACGATGTTGGTATTGGCGATCAAAACGCGCGGAGCGTCTGTGTGTGAGCGGAATACACCGACCGGCTTTCCGGACTGGATCATCAAGGTCTCGTCCTCGTTTAGCTCACGCAAACTCTTCAATATCGCATCAAACGACTCCCAGTTCCTCGCCGCCTTTCCGCGTCCGCCATAAACGATCAGATTTTCCGGATCGAACGCAACGTTCGCGTCGAGATTGTTCTGTATCATCCGATACGCGGCCTCGATCAGCCAGTTTTTGCATGAAAGTTCGGTTCCGGTAGGTGCTTTGATGACTCTGCTCATAGGTATTTGTGAATATGATAGCGTCAATTCGTTTCCCGTAAAAACGTGGTAACATTTTCGATATTTCCTCGTATGGATGTAGGTATGAAAACTACTAAAAACATTATCGCAATTTTTGCAATGAGCGCGCTTGCGGCGATCTGTGGGTTTGCGCAGACGGCGGAGAAGTCGGCTAACCCAAACTATGACGCAAATCTGGCCAAGAAATTCGGTGCGGATGAGCGTGGGATGAAAATGTACGTGCTGTGCATTCTGAAGACCGGGCCGAAGGATGCGGAGTTTAAGGGCAAGGAGCGGGACGATATTTTCGCGGGGCACATGACGAATATCGGACGTCTCGCGGATTCAGGACAGCTTGCGGTCGCGGGGCCATTTGGTAAGAATGACAAGGCGTATCGTGGCCTTTATATTTTCAACGTCGCGACTGTTGAGGAAGCTCAAAAGATCGTCGAGACCGACCCGGCTGTGAAGTCTGGTATTCTCGTACCTGAACTCACCTCTTGGTACGGTTCGGCCTCACTTCTGGCAACACCCGAGATCCATAAGAAGCTCGCCAAGACCAACCCGTAAAATGCAGTACGTCGATCTGATAATTCACAACGCCGGACAGCTCGTCACGTGCGCGTCCGGGGGAATGCCAAAGCGCGGTGCGGCGATGCAGGATGTTGGGACCATTGCTGATGGTGCTGTTGCGATCAATGGCGGAAAGTTTGTCGGTGTGGGTACATCGAGCGAAATGTTTTCGGCGTTTACTGCCGACGAAACCATAGATGCCGAAGGTCGCGTTGTTTGCCCGGGCTTTGTTGATCCGCACACGCATATCGTTTACGCAGGCGATCGTTTGAATGAGTTTGAGTTGAAGATCAAAGGTGCCGAATATCTCGAGATTCTCGCAAACGGCGGCGGAATAATCTCGACCGTCCGGCATACGCGGGAAGCGTCATTTGAAAGCCTGGTCGCGCAAAGCCTCGCTCGTCTCGACAAGATGCTTGCCTGCGGCACGACAACTTGTGAGATCAAAACGGGTTACGGCCTCGATACGGCGACCGAATTGAAGATGCTTCGCGTTATCGAGGAACTCGACAAAACGCACACTATCGACATTGTGCCAACGTTCCTCGCGGCTCACACGGTTCCGCCTGAGTTCAAAGGCAATACCGATGGCTACGTCGATCTTATCTGCGACGATATGCTGCCGGCTGCGGCTAATTGGTACACATTGTATACGTTCAACAGAAACCTTCGTCGGCTGGCAGATGCTCCACCTATCGGATGCGGCACGGCAATGCTGAATCAGCCCATTGAACGTCGAGAGATGAACTTCTTCGTGGACGTGTTCACAGAGAAGAGCGCCTTTGATCTCGAGCAGTCGCGAAGGATATTTAAGGCGGCTTGGGACCTCGGGTTCAAGCTTAAAGCGCATGTCGATCAGTTCACAAATCTCGGCGGCTCGCGACTCGGGATAGAATCCGGCGCCGTTTCCATCGATCACCTCGACACCATCTCCGACGGAGAGATCGCCGAACTTGCGTCCAGCGACACTATCGGCATAGTTATTCCAACAGAGAATTTCAACGCCGGGAAGACGCAGTTCGCCCCGGCCCGAAAACTGATCGACAGCGGCTGTGCGATCGCTCTCTCGACCGACTACAACCCGGGCTCGGCCCCGTGCCCGTCACAGCCGATGGCAATGGCGATTTCGTGTAGGTATCAGAAGCTGCTGCCGAGCGAGGCATTGAATGCGGCTACCGTGAATGCTGCATTTGCCATTGGGCTTGGCGATTCTCATGGGTCGATCGAAGTCGGCAAACAAGCTGACGTCCTTGTCGCTGATGTAAAAGATTATCGGCAACTTGCTTACGAGTTCGGTGGAAATCAGATCGCCAAAGTTATCAAAGCCGGCGAAGCGGTATAAACTTGTCACTTCTCACTTGCCGACCATCCACTGAAGAATTCGTCATATTCAGTGACAAGTGGATAGTGTTAAGTGAATAGTGAAAACTATGAACGAGATCATCCTTGACGGCGAAAGCCTTACATTCGAACAAGTTATCGCCGTGGCTTATGGCAAGCCGGGTGAGACGTGTGTGGCGTTAGCCGAGACTGCGAAGGCTGCCGTGAATCGTGCAGCGACGGCGGTGCAGACTTTGCTTGATCGTGGCGAGATCGCGTATGGGATCACGACGGGTTTTGGTGCTTTTAAGGACAAGATCATCAGCCGCGAAGAGGTTGAGCTGCTGCAGCGAAACATCGTTGTGAGCCATGCGGTCGGAGTGGGTGATCCGTTCGATACGCCGACTGTGCGGGCGATCATGTTGATACGGGCTAACACGCTGGCTCGAGGGTTTTCGGGCATTCGGATTGAAACGCTGGAATTGATCCTTGAGTGCCTCAATCGCGGTGTTCATCCCGTTATCCCTGAAAAGGGAAGTCTCGGAGCTTCCGGTGACCTCGCTCCGCTCGCACATTTTGCGTGTGTGCTTATCGGCGAAGGCGAGGCGGAATTTGGCGGGGAAGTGATGAGAGGCAGCGAAGCTCTCAAACGGGCCGGACTCGAACCCGTTACTCTCGCCGCGAAAGAAGGCCTTGCTCTGACCAATGGGACGACGGTGATGACGGCCGTCGGTCTTCTCGAAACTGCAAAGGCAACGCGGCTCGCTGAGCTTGCCGACATCAGCGGCTGTCTGAGTCTTGAGGCATTGCATGGTACTACGTCGGCATTTGATGAGAGGATTCACGCTCTGCGTCCGCATCCGAGGCAAATAGAATGTGCGCGAAACTTGCGCGACATTCTTGAAGGCAGTGAATTGGTTCGCGATTTTGATCCGGCGAATGTACAGGACGCGTACACGCTGCGTTGTATGCCGCAGGTTCACGGAGCGTGCCGCGACGCAGTAGCGTATGCCGAATGGCTGATCAAGCTTGAGCTGAATGCGGTCACGGATAATCCGCTGATCTTTATTAGTGAAGACGGCGAACAGATCGAGGTCATCAGTGGCGGTAATTTCCACGGCGAGCCGTTGGCGTTGGCATTTGATTATCTAACGATCGCTCTTTCCGAGCTGAGCAACATCGCCGAACGTCGCATTATGCGTCTCACGGACGAGGCGTCGAACGCACATGTTCTACCGGCCTTTCTCACCGAGCACGGCGGGCTAAATTCCGGCTTTATGATCGTCCAGTACACGGCGGCGGCGCTTTGTACCGAGAATAAGGTTCTGGCACATCCGGCGAGCGTTGATACGATACCGTCGTCGGCGAATGTCGAGGATCACGTGTCGATGGGGCTGACGGCGGCGTTAAAGCTGCGACAGGTCGCTGAGAATTTCGCCCTCGTATTGTCTCTCGAACTGCTCTGTGCCGCGCAGGGGATCGACTTCCGAAGAAAGGTCATGGGCACGGAAAAGCGGCTCGGCAAAGGCACGAAGCCTGTTTATGCGGCTATCCGCGAGCGCATTCCGTTCATCGAACGCGATGAGTATATGAAGCCGCACATTGATGCGGCGGCGGATTATGTCGAGGAGTTTGTCCATGAGCAATAGCAATGTGTCGGTATTCACGCGGTTTGCGCGTTGGGCGGCGAATATCACGGGCAAACCGGCCACGTTCCTCACGGCGGTCACGATAATTGTCGTCTGGTCACTTACGGGGCCGCTTTTCGGATTTAGCGATACGTGGCAGCTTGTTATTAACACCGGCACCACGATAATCACATTTCTGATGGTGTTCCTTATTCAGAATACGCAGAATCGCGACACCGAGGCGTTGCAGATCAAGCTCGACGAACTCATCCGCTCATCCCGCAGCGCACGCAACGCCGTGCTGAACCTTGAGCAGATGGACGAAAAGGAACTCGACGCGATCCGTCAGGAGTATCTCGATCTTGCTGAGCACGCCAGCCAACATCTGACAAAAAAGAAGCATCGCGAACAATAATGAAAACCATTCTAGTAATAAGCATTGCCTTTGCTGGCATCGGCTGTTTGGCGATCGGAGCGAACCCTAACAACGTCGCCGCCGGGCAAGCTGTTGAAACACCTATGGAAACACCTGCGAGCGGAGATTTTTACAAGAATCTGCCAAAAGATTTCGAAGCTCCGACGGATGACGCCGGAAAATTGCTCTTGCGCGAATACGGTGCAGTTTTCGTCACCCGCGGCGGAGCGATGCCGCCGAAAAAGGTCGTGTATCGGGACGAAGCGGATGTCGTTGGCTTTCAAAACAGCTTGAAACGTTCGTCTGAGACCATTAGCGGCACAAAGATCGAATTACAAACCGCTGCGATGGACGCGCTCAAAGCTGCGGTCGCCGAAGGCGCAAAGTCTGGCTTCACTATCGGCCCACGCGGTGCAGACAGCGCGCGTCGCGGGTATGACCAAACTGTTAGCCTGTGGGCGAGCCGGGTAAATCCGGGCTTTGTCCATTGGGTTGGAAAAAAACGCGTCACGCAGGCCGAGGTAAATCGAATAAAGTCGCTCACGCCCTACGAACAAGTGCCCGAGATCCTCGCGCTCGAAACGCAGGGTATCTTCTTCGCCAAATCCCTCGACAAATCAATAATCTACAGCGTCGCGCCGCCGGGAACGTCCCAACATTTGTCGATGCTTGCTCTCGACGTCAAGGAATTTGAGAGCGCACAGATTCGTGCGATCCTCGCCAAACACGGCTGGTACCAAACCGTCAGTTCTGATCTGCCGCATTTTACTTTTCTCGGAGTTGAAGAATCGAAGCTTACGGAAATTGGATTGAAGAAGGTGACGAACTCTGGCCGTGCGTTTTGGGTTCCGGCGATTGAATAGGCGTGCCTCAATGATTCAAGAAATTTTAAATTTCAAATCTGAGCGAAGCGAATGGTACACCCGGCAAGATTCGAACTTGCGACCCTCTGATTCGAAGTCAGATACTCTATCCAGCTGAGCTACGGGTGCATACTGTATTTGATTTTAGGCGGTCAGGCGGTGCAATGCAAGATTGCTGTCTGGTTATCGAGCTTTTTTCATTTAGTTTTGTTAAGGGAAGCATCGTTTTCGGGCTTGCCCGTCTATTTGCGGAGAAGCTTGCTTCTCCGGCGACTTGCCCAAAGGATTCCTGCGGCTTGCCGCCGTTTGACGGCGGCGGCAAGCCGTAGGAAAACATTGACCGATGTATCGGAGAAGCGAGCTTCTCCGCAAATAGGGCGGCGAGCCGCTAAAGAAGTTCTCTATTTTCCTTGCAGCTTTCTCAGATGCTTAACGAGCGAGACCATCTCGGCGTCGGTGAGCTTGTCTTTGAACGCGGGCATTCCGTCATCCGGAAAGCCGTCTGCGATATAACCCTTTAGTTTGTCATCGCTTTTGGCCGCCATTTTTGCTGTCGTAATGTCTTCGGGATCGATCTTCTTGCCGTCAACAGTAACCGGCCCGCCTTTTCCGCTGTCCTTGTGACAGGTCATGCAGTTGACCGTGTAAATATCGGCGGCGATCGCTACCTCGTCTTTTGGCGTGGCCGTCGCGTAGGGTGCGGTGCTTGCAACTTTTGCCGTATTCGCTGCCGATTGATTTGCCTGTTGTGTACACGAAACGGCGAATATTGCGGCGGCGATGGCGAGAAGCGAGATTTTCAGGACATTCATGTTGGCGATACCTCGATTTTTGTTTAGAATTTCGGAAGAGTTTAGCTAATCCGACGAATACACGCAAATATTATGAGAAAAGGCCTTTTTGTTGTAGCAGTCTTTATACTCTCCGTCACCCAACTCTTCGCACAGACACCTCCGGCGAAACTTGTCGTTAGCGGAATTATGGCCGAGGTTACGGTCCGCCGTGACGGACGTGGGATTCCGTACATAGAAGCTAAGAATGATGCCGATCTCTACTTTGCCCAAGGCTACGTCATGGCGAGCGATCGTTTGTTTCAGATGGATTCGGCGAGGCGTTTGGCGAGAGGGCAAACGGCTGAACTTTCTGGTGAAGCTCGGCTTGAGGAAGATAAAAGATGGCGGCGGTTTGGATTTGCGTCGCTGGTTGAGCAAAGTTTGGCATCAATGACGGCGGAACAACGGGCTCCGCTTGATGCTTACGCTCGCGGCGTCAACGCATTCATCGCGACTCTTGACGAGAAGACGATGCCGCCAGAGTTCAAGATCCTGCAGTACAGACCGACTCCATGGCTTCCAACCGACAGCTTGATCATCGGGGCGATATTGGCGGATTCTCTTAGCTCAACGTGGCGGCTCGATCTGATTAGGGCCTCGCTGACGGGAATCGATAAGCAAAAGCTCGCCGATCTGACAAATCAGATCACGCCGTATGACGTAGTGCTGTTTGGCAAAGACAAGCCAGCGGCAGTAGCAGCGGCAGTTGGCAGACAAAGTGTGTCGGCGGAGATGCTCGCGATGGCGGAGCGTGATGAGCAGCTCCGCAAAGATTCGCTTCAGCGTATCGGCCTTTACGCTGAGGATCTGGCGGCAAGCAACAACTGGGTCATCAGCGGTAAAAGGACAGCGGATGGGCGGGCGATGCTGGCGAACGACCCGCATTTGGCCCCGGCGGCTCCGGGTATCTGGTATCTTATCGATCTCAGATCGCCGAGCCATCACGTCGCGGGAGTGGTGTGGCCTGGAATGCCGGGCGTGTCGCTGGGGCACAATGACCACATCGCCTGGGGTATGACAAACGTCGGCCCAGACGCGCAGGACCTTTACGTCGAGACATTTAATGACGCCGGTGAGTATAAAACGCCTTCGGGTTGGGCAATGCCGGTCATCCGCAAGGAAACGATAAACGTCCGCACCAACATTATGAAGCCCGAGACCACGCCGCAGACCATCGATGTGATGGAAACGCGAAACGGCGTGGTGATAACGGACGAGACGGGCAAAAAATACGCTCTAAAATGGACGGCGCGTGACCCAAAGAACCTGACTCTCGATGCATTTCAAATGCTAAATCGTGCAACGGATTGGAAAAGCTTTGAGAATGCATTGAAAAGATTCGGCGGCCCGGCGCATAACTTTGTATATGCGGATGTCAAGGGCAATATCGGCTGGCATATAGCCGGAGCCATCCCGACGCGAAAGACCGGCGAAGGTGCGTTGCCGTATGACGGATCGACAACGGCTGGCGATTGGACGGGCGACATCCCGTTTGACGAGCTACCGTATCTCTACAACCCTCCCTCCGGGTTTATCGTCACGGCAAACCAGCGCACCGTCGGCACCGACTACAAATATCCGCAGATGACACGTGCCGCCCTCGCGCCGTGGCGTGCCCGCAGGATATATAATCTCTTGTCTAAGACGACAAAGGCCTCGATGGACGATTCGCGTGATATCCAGCACGACGCTTATGCCATTCCGCTGGCGATGCTTGCCAAAACCCTAGTCGCGGACGGCTCGGTTTCGGCTGAAACACTTGCGGTATTAAAAGATTGGGACGGAAAAATGACGCCCGACAGCCGTGGAGCGGTGCTCACGAACGAGATACGAAACTGCATCGGCAATAAAATGGCCGAGGACAATAAACCGGTGACTTCGTTCCTTATCCAAAACCGCATCCTCGACCGCGCGATCGAAGAAAAGCTCACGCGGTGGCTCCCTGCGGCTTACAAAACATACGGCGAGCTTTACAAAGCGTGTGACGCAACCGCCCGGACAACTCTCGCGGCCAACAAAACATACGGCGCCGATCCGGCCGGATGGGTTTGGGGCAAAACCTTTATGTCGCGCTTTGCTCATCCGCTGGCTGCAGTACCGTTTGTTGGCGGCCAGTTCGCCACGCCAAACGTCGGCATCAACGGCAGTGGATTTACGCCAAATGTGGGTTCAAGCGTCTCAATGCGCCTGATCGCGTCACCCGGCAACTGGGACGCCACCCGCCACGTCATCCCCCTCGGCGAATCTGGCGACCCCAGATCACCGCACTACAAAGACCAATTCGACCAATGGCGAACCGGCGATCCAGCGATCTTTCCGTTTACCAAAGCGGCGGTTGAGAAAGCTGCAATCTCGGTAACGGTAATGTCACCGAGATAGACGGTCGAGAAAATCACCGAGAATTATAGCGGCGGCTTCGCTATCGACGAGCCGCCGTGTGGTCTTTAGGTCGGTGCCGCGTTGCCAGAGGCGGCCTTTTGCTTCGTACGATGTGACGCGTTCATCTTGAAGGAAAACCGGGATTGAAAGGGAAAGAGAGAAATTACGAGACAGTCGACGGGCCTCGGCGGACATTTCACTTTCGGTGCCGTCCGATTCGAGCGGCAAACCCATAACCAAGGCGACGGCATCATATTCGGAGACGATTTGTTTGACAATAGAGAGTAGCTTTTTCCAACTCGTTCGGTCGATCACATCGAGCGGTCGGGTGGTGATGCGAAGCTCGTCGCAGATGGCAATGCCGCAGCGTTTTGTGCCGGGATCGATGGCGATGATGCGGCCCGTCGGCGGCAGATCAAAAACATCTGTAAGTTGTTCGGTATTAATGGTTTCTTTTTGTTGCACTTATATCAATGGTTAGCCGATAATTTGTCTATAGCGGTTTTGCTCGTAAACAAATTGTCGTGTCGCTTCGTAAAAGACTCGTTTAGAATTATCACAAGAGGTATCTTATGTCATTTCGCGGAAAGCTCTGGGTACTAATGATCTCGGGCATTATTGCCGTTTATGCAGTTGTCGGCGGTTTGCCGCTGGTTAACGGCCTGCTTTCGGCTTCTGCCCAGCAACCGGTCAATGATGCGACTGCTCAGCTAAAGATTGTTGAGTCGGTGCTCCAGCATATCCAGAACGATTACGTTGACGAGCCGAACATGGACAAGGTCCGTCTCGGAGCCCTTCGCGGTCTCGCCGGTGGGCTAGATCCATACTCGGCGTATCTGACGCCGGAACAGGTCAAGGCTTATGAAGCCAACAAAACCACTCCGCGTGTCGGCATCGGTGCAGAATTTTCGCAGATCTCCGGTTACCTTTACGTGATCTCGGCGATCAAGGGTTCGCCTGCGGAAAAGGCAGGAGTAAAGAATGGCGACGTGATCGAGTATATCGACGGCAAGGCCAGTCGCGATATTTCGCTTTACGATGCCAAGCAATTAGTCGATGGCGACGCGGGTTCAACGATCAGCCTAAGAGTGCTTCGTGCCGGTGAAAAGGCACAGACGATAAAGGTCGTTCGCGGCGGGTACAAAGTTCCACAGTCTGAGTCACGAGTTGAGGCCGGCAAAATTGGTGTCATCAAGGTTTTTAGTCTCGAAGATGGCGAAGCTAACGATATCAAAACTCAGATCGGCAATCTGACAAAGCAAGGCGTTTCCAAGATCGTGCTCGACCTACGCGGCGTTGCCGCTGGTAAGATCACTGAGGGAGCCGCGGTCGCAAATCTCTTCATCAAGAGCGGCGAGATCTCTCGTGTGATCGGCAAGGAGAGCAAGGTCGTCACAACGTATTCAGCCGATCCGGCGAAGGCAGTATTTGACGGCAATCTTGCAGTCTTGATCGATCTCGGCACTGCTGGTGCCGCCGAAGTAGTTGCGGCGGCGGTGCTTGATAAGAAACGCGGCGAGGTCATCGGTGAACGCAGCTTCGGTGCGGGAACCGATCAGAAGCTTTTCACAATGACGAGCGGCGGAGGATATCTGCTCACGGTCGCAAAATGGGCGGCCCCGAACGGCACTCCATTCCTTGGCGACGATCGTGCTACGACAGGAGTTAAACCATCGATCGAGGTTAAACGGCCCGACACTCCGGAGCCGCTCGATATCGAGTCGCTCGGTGAGCCGCAGGAACCAAATCCCGCCGCTACTCCTACGCCAACGCCAAAACCGGCACCTGCAAAGGTTCTGGAGGACATTCAACTTAGGAAAGCATTAGAAGTACTGGGCGGCATCGCCGCAAAGGCGCCGGCTTAGAAAATTACTGAAATCTCATCCGGCCGGCCGGGCATGAATTGCCCGGCCTTTTATTGTTTTGTTATGCACACCGAACACTGATAAACTCAGTTTTGATGCCCGATATCGAATTGAGGATCCGCCCGCTTGCCGAAAGCGATCTGCCCGAATGGCTGCGTTTACGGCAGCTGCTTTGGGACGGATCGAATGAGGACGACCAGAAAGATGAGATGCTAGAGATCATTGACGATCTCGACTCACAATTTGTCACGGTCGCAGATATCGGTGGCGGACGGCTCGTGGGATTTTTGGAGGCGAGTATCCGTTCGCACGTTGAAGATTGTGAAACCGATAATGTCGGATATCTTGAGGGCTGGTTTGTCGAAACCGAATATCGAAAGCACGGGATCGGCGCAGGTCTTGTGGCTCAGGCCGAAGATTGGGCCCGCAACCATGGGTGCTCGGAGATGGCCTCGGATGCCGAGGTAGACAATCTAGTGAGCCTTCAAGCTCATCAAAAGCTAGGGTACAGCGAAACCTCGCGTCTCGTGCATCTAAAGAAAGTATTGGGCTGAAACAATGTCGGGTTTACGGTACATATCCATCCATGCTCTCATCGCAGTGGTCATTGCTGCGGGCTCGATCTTCGGCCAGTCAAGCGACCAGAATTTCCCAACACCGATCACAACGAATGAGATCAATGGCCAGATCAGGGCCCGTGATGTAGGCGATCCGCGACTGACGCGGTATTTTTACGTTTTTGACGGCGGTCAGGGCGATATTTTTGTGAACGTTGTTACGAAAAATTTTGCCGGAGACATCGACGTGTTTATGGCAGAATCACTCAGGCCAATGACCAAAATGGTCATCTATCCAGATAGCAATGCGACAAACGAAACCGGGCGATTGATCTACTTGCGAAAGGGTGAAAGGCTGTTACTGCGGGTAGAGGGACGTTCGCCGAACGACGATCCGGCGATGTTTCGTGTGAAGTTTGGCGGTAGCTTTGTCGCGATGGCTGGCGGTAAGGACGACGATGCACCCACTATTGAAAAAACTGACACCATCAACGACTCCGGCGTCCGTGTAAACTCTGTCGGCACTATCGTCGAAGTAATTCCAAAGACAAAGCCTGCTAAGCCTCCGGTAGAAATACCACCGTCAGTCCAGATAAAGACGACGGCAAAGACACTGCCCAAAGTGCCTGAGAAGACGAACCGCGAGCCAGTTGCTGAGAAAGCAACCGAAATGGGGAAACCGACTGTCGTCGTAACCGAGGCTCCTTCGGTCTCCACCGTATTCACTCCAAAGAAGAAGACCGAAGTTGAGAAGAAAGCTCCGTTGGGGAAATCCAGGGTATCTACGGCGCGGGCAAACACTCCCAAAAAGGCTGTAGAGAAAGCGAAGCCGGCCGATCCCCCGGTTGAACCAAAGCCCGATCCGCTTGCGAGTATTCGACTGATAGTTCAGCTAAAGACTGGCGAGGTGATCGAACGTCCGATGAGTGAGGTTCAGAAATTTAGCGTGGACAAAGGCATCCTCGTCGTAATCGGCAAGGATGGTAAGACAAGCCGCTATTCGATATTCGATGTTGCGAAAGTGACGATCGAGTAACCTTTACGCGTAACTATGCAGTCCTTTCAATAGATAGCTCACGCCCAAATAGGTAAAGATAACCAGTAAAAATCCGATGATCGCGAAGTATGCCGAGCTTCGGCCCTTCCAGCCGCGGGCGATACGCGTGTGAATAAAGGCGGCGTAGGTGAGCCAGGCGACCAAGGCTCCGGTTTCTTTCGAGTCAAATCCCCACGGCCGTCCCCAGGATTCATTAGCCCATATCGCTCCTGTGATTAACAACATCGCGAGGCCCGCAAACGCGAGACATGCGGTTTTGTACATCAGGCTGTCCAGCGAGTCGAGACTTGGCAGCCGATCGACGATCTTGTCGGTGCGAAAAGCGAACATCATTACGAAGAACGTGCCGACGAGAGCGGTGATCAGTGACGCGACCTCGACCGGATTTGTGTTTAGGCTCGTGTAAAGTTTGTCACCATTCGCCTGAATATACGAGCGGCCCATTTGCTCCTGCTGTTTGGCTGTCATTTGGCGAAGTTCGTTCACCGATAGGTCCTGATTCTCGGCCATCGCCATCCCGGCCGTCACGTATTGACCCGTATCGGCAGCGAGCTGAGCCTGTAGGCGTGCCTGCGTGTTCGTCTCGGCCTTGATGCCGTAGACGACGATACCGATCGAGACGATCTGGGCGATAAGTGCGAATTTGAGCAGGACATGGCCAATTCCACGGGCCTTTTCATTGTGCTGATAAATATAGATCAGGAAGGCCACGATGACGCCTGCGAGAAGGACTCCTGAAACGGCCAAAGCCGGGCCGGCGAACGGAAGTTCGAGACGGAAAGGTGCGGAAAACGGTTTTTTGCCGATCTCATTTGGAACGAATAGCCCGGCGCGATAGACAAACTCGGTAAACACCGAAAACTTGCTGACCGTCGCGATCACGGCGATTCCAAAAATACTCGACCATATAGCCATCGCCTCGACCTTTACGCGGTCTTTGAGCAAATAAATGACGGCAACGCCAAAACACACAAGCGCCACACCGTAGCTCAAACTCGCGACACCGACGTGTATAGGCCGCCAGTACGAGTCAAGAACAGGAGGGAGATCGATAAACTCGTTACCGATAAATCGAGCAAGCGTGAGAATGAGCGCGGCGAGCGGCAATGTGAACGCCGTAAGAATTCGGAACTTTCGCCGCTGAGCAAAGAGCAAGGTCGCCACACCAGCACCAAACGCAAACGCAAGGCTCAGGTCGTATAGATTCGCAAATGGAATATACCGGAAGACCCATGGGTTCTCCATATTTCCGCTATCGCGCATGATGGCGATCTCGTGATCGTATGCCGATACCCAGCGAACCAGCCAACTCGACAGGTTGAAGAAAACACCTAATGCCGCACCGAAAAAGCCGATCTTTTCCGCCATCGACGATGGTGCATAGAGATTTGTGAGTTGGAACAAAGCGGCGAGGATGTAGCACGCGAGAGCGATCATCATCAACGCTCCGTCGTTGATAAATGCATCCCCCATCTGCATCCGCAAGCCGAGCATCGCGAACGAACCGACGATGACCATGATCGTTGGCAGATAAGATTGCCACGTAACGCGTTCTTCGAGTCTATCCAGTTCTTCCATCGTTATTGCCTCGTTCCTCGCCCCTGATCTGCTCAGAGAGCTTTTTGAAAAGGTCACCAAATGCAGCCTGATTGCGGTTTGCTTCGCCGGCAAGCACGACCTCTGAGCCGCCGTTTTCGGAATCGGTCACTTGCGCCCAAACTCGCCTGTGCGAGATAAAAAATACAAATCCGAGAGCCCCGATCAGACCAAAACCGCCGACATACCACGCAATGATCGACGCATTGAAAGGGTCATATTTGATCGACAGCACGTGTGCGAGCGGCGATTTCTCAAATGCGGCAAGCCGCCATTTATAACCGGCCTTTGGTGCACCAACGGGAACATTGTCGGCCAGTTTTTGAGCAAATGCGAAAACACGCTGCCGCTCACCGCCCGGTGGCGTGACGTTCAAGATCGCGACCGGATTATTATACTCTCCGGTCCGCGTGTCGGGCTGGCCGTCACCGCCGAAGGTGAAATCCGGCATGAACTCGGTGTAATCGACCTTTGTTCCGTCCGCAAGCGTCGTTCCACCGTTGCGATTGATCTTTGTCGTGATGACTTCGCCGCCCGCTTGTGGCGTGAGTTCGAGCGTGATCTCGCGGGCATTTCCGACGGGTATGGTTTGTGCTTGGAAGAATCGATAGCCTCGATAATTGACCGGGCGATTCATGCTGACATCCGCTATCATCTCGCCGTATTGCGGATCGTTGATTTTCATCTGCGTCCGCCAATCCATCGTATTCGTAACATCGATTGTGCCGCGTGAGTCGATGAGCCGCTGCTGAATATCTGTGCACTCGATCGAAAAGGGAAGTTTGACGTTGAACTTCTCTTTCTTGTCCAGGTTAAATTCGATCATCTGGATCTCGTCGGTGACGGAACCCGGAATCATTCTGACATCCGCGTCGAACCCAGTCGTCAAAGAGACAAAATGACCGAGAAAAAGTGTCAGCAGAAACACATGCACAACGTATGCACCGAGGCGATTGATCCGACCGCGTTCGCCGAAGACTGTGATCGATCCGTTCTCGTTTGTGACGGTCGTTTTGAGACCTGATGCCCTGAATTTGCTTTCGATCTCAGCCGCTTCTGCTTCGGCCGATCTACCGGCGACCTCAACGATCTCGTTCTCAGGCCGCCCCAGCAGCCAGCCGCGTGATCCCTTGACCTTTGGCCTGGCGATATAGCTCCACGCCGATGGAAAGCGATCGATCGATGCGAGGACAATATTTAGCGAAAGGAAAAGAAGGGTAAGCTGGAAGTACCAACTGTGATAGACGTCAAATAATCCGAGCGAACCAAATACAAGCCGCTCGGCCGGCGTCAGCGACACGTAATACGCGTCAAATCCCTGCACGTTCTGCTGCAGAATAAGCATTCCCGACATCGACAGGATGACCAGAATAACAAGCGTAACCACGCCAACCCGCACGGAACTGATCTGATCGAGAGCGCGATTTACTATCGGGGCCGACGGCCGCACGACGGCACGCGATTTAATGGTTTCTTCGGAAGCAGACATTTATTACTCAAAGAATAGCTTAGACGCCAAAGTTTGTCACTCTACTCCTAATAAGTTCGGCTTGTAAAAAAAAGCATCTGCCGTAATGGCGGCGAAACTTTGAAATCCTCGTATTAGACGCTATTCTTACGCTTACGGTTTCTACAAGGTTTTCGCACCATGGACACGTTCACAGCAGAGATACAACAGCCGAGAGTGTTGGGCATTCGCGAGAAGGTAACGGCGTATGTCGAGCTGACCAAACCGCGCATTGCTTTTCTGCTCGTGCTAACGTCTGCCGCCGGATTTTATCTTGGCAGTGCGAACGGTGGATTTAACACGCTTTTGTTTGTTCACTCGATGGTGGCGATCACTCTGCTCGCACTCGGCGTCGCCACGCTCAATCAGGTTTGGGAACACGATCTCGATCCGTTGATGAAGCGAACTGCAATACGCCCTTTGCCGAGCAGCCGTGTGACTTTTAAAGAGGCGCTGGTTTTTGGGATCGCGCAGTGTATCGCGGCGGAAGTTTACCTCTTCGCGGCCGTGAATGCGTTGACTGCTGTGTTGGGACTGGTCGTGATCGTCGGGTACGTTCTGGTCTATACGCCTTTGAAAACCAGAACTTCGGCCTCGACTGCGATCGGGGCATTGCCGGGAGCCTTGCCGCCCTTGATGGGCTGGACTGCGGCGGCGAACGAGATATCGATCGGAGCATGGGCGCTGTTTGCGATGCAGTTTTTGTGGCAGTTTCCGCATTTTCTAGCGATCGCGTGGATGTATCGCGAGGAATACGCAAAGGCGGGCATATTAATGTTGCCGGTGGTAGAACCGACTGGACGCATCACATTCCGTCAGATCGTGATGTTCTCGATAATGCTCTTGCCGGTAAGCCTCGCACCATTTTTCTTTGGCATCAGCGGGATGATCTTTCTTATTGGAGCGTCGATCTTAGGTCTGTGGATGCTGTGGGCGAGCATTCAGGCAGCTCGTTCGAAAACGAATGCCGCCGCGAAAAAACTCTTGCTCGTTTCGGTCATTTATCTGCCGATCCTCTTCATTCTAATGGTCGCCGACAAACGCTAACCAAACATGGAAGTCGGAACTATCGACATACTCGAAGATCCGGAACGAACGGAGCGAAAGCGTTCTGGCCGTTCAGGCGGAGGCTCAAACTCGCCGGGAGGCAAAGGCCGTGGTCCGGGCGACGATGGCGGCGGCGGCGATCAGCCAAAACGTGAGGAACCGGCAGAAATTCAACAGTTCAAACCCGGTATCTCGCGAATTCTCACTGGATTTCTTCTACTGGTTGTACTCATGACGTTCGGCGGCTTGATCGCGGCGTACATCGTGATCGCGACCAACAACGTCGCCGAGTGGAATCCATTCGACCTGCCGATACAAGTTTGGTTCAGCACGTTGATCATCATCGGCAGCAGCATCACATATCATCTGGCGCAAACGGCGATATTCCGCGAAGACCAGGTGTCATCGCGAAAATGGCTCATTGTTACGACTGTCTTAGGAGCAGCGTTCATTTCGTCGCAGCTACTCGCATGGCTGGAGCTGACATCGCGGGGGCTTTATGTTCGCGGCAATCCATACGCTGGCTTCTTCTATATTTTAACCGCGGTTCACGCTGTTCATGTGCTTGGTGGAATCACGGCTTTGGGCACGATCCTGCTAAAGGTATGGTATGGCGTACGGAGTGACGAAGCGATCCAGCGTTCTAAAACGCTCGCACAGGTTGTTGGCTGGTATTGGCATTTTATGGGGATAATTTGGCTTGTGCTGTTTGTCCTGCTTGGTTTTTGGAAATAGACGGATGAATTTCTTGCAGATAGTTCCGCATCTCAACGCCTCGCTCAATGCTCTGAGCAGTCTGTTTCTGATCATCGGCTTTGTGATGATACTTCGTCGGCGTATCGCCGCTCACCGGGCGTGTATGCTGACCGCAAGCTGCGTGTCGGCTTTGTTTCTTGTCGGATATCTGACGCATCACGCTATTCGAACGTATTATTTCGGTCTCGGCCCAACTAAATTTACGGGCGAGGGCATTGTTCGTCCGATATATTTCACGATACTTACGTCACACACGATCCTAGCTACGTTGATCGGGCCGTTCGTCATTCTCACGCTTAAACGTGGACTGAAGGGCTGGTACGAGTCGCATAAAAAGATCGCGAGGCTCGTTTTTCCCGTCTGGTTATACGTTTCAGTTACCGGTGTGATCGTCTATCTGATGCTTTATCAACTATTCCCGGCGAATTAGGCAAACTTTTTCGCGTCTAGTGCGTCTAACCTCTTGAAATAGAGCGGTGTTACTGCTATATTTAGTTTGTTGAAAACTCGATCACCGAAGTCGCTTGACGTGGAGCGACACGGGGGAACCAATTTTTAGCCGTTCAGGCTAAAACGGGGCGAATCGTCACGAGACGAAGGGATACTCATTCGTTCCTAGCCCGGCAGCTAACCTCGTAGGTGTGGTAAAAGAAGTTAAAGCAGGAGAATGAAACCCGAAAAGGCGTGATTTTTCGAAGTGCTTCGTCCTTATCGCGAATTCAACATTTGAAGCAGACATCCGGTCTTCTCAAAGAGAAAAGTTCCGCCAGTGATGGCGGAACTTTTTTTTGTTGCTGCTCTAACTGTTTGTTTGATGCCATAGCCCATTAACGTAAGATGGCGGCGAGATAATTAGCGGCGAATAACGACATTAGCGGCGGATAGTTATTTATTTGCGGTTTGTTTTCTGCTACTCTCCGAAACGTGAGGGTTCGCGAAGTGCAGTATTTATCGACGTGGGAAATGTGGGACCGCAGGACACTTCTGGTGAAAATCCCAACTTGACAACGAACAACGGGAGTCAGACCATTGCTTAGTAATACTTTGTGGAACCTAACTAATAGCGTCTGTGACGTGTTTTTATGCTTCGTAATCCTAAGAAAATTCTGACTATCGCGGGCACTTCATTGTTGTTTCGCATCCTTATCGGCGCTGCGGTTGCAGTTGGCGGTTTTGTTGCCGTGCCGAGGATCCTTGAAAAGGTCTTCACTCCGGCGAATCGTCCATCGAATGTTCCGACAGCTACGCAGACCGAGGCGCAACCGTCGGTCACGGCGATGCCGGGCCGGACGAGCGACTCGCCGGAGACGTTCGTTCAGGGATTCAAGCAGAATGCTTTTGACGGAGCAGCTCAGGATTCGTTTGGATTCAGCGTAGCGGTCAATGGCGACCATTTTGTAGCTGGAGCGTACCGCGACGACAATTACCTTGGCTCGGTCTATTTCTTTTCGCGCAACGGCCCGATCTTGCTCGCCGGGCCAAAGTTAACTGGCTCTGATACGGTAGCCGACGACAACTTCGGTTGGAGCGTCTCTTTGAACGGCAACACCGCTATCGCCGGAGCCAATCTCGATGACGGAGCTGCGGTCGATCAAGGTTCGGCTTTCGTCTTTTTCCGCAATCCCCAATGGGTGCAGCAGCAAAAGCTGGTCGCGGCGGACGGAGTGGCCGACGATCAATTTGGTATCAGTGTGTCTGTTAGCGGCGATACGGCAATCGTCGGAGCCTTTGGAGCGAATAGCTCACGAGGTGCAGCGTACGTGTATACGCGGAGTGGCTCGGTCTGGACGCAGCAGCAAAAGCTTACAGCCGGTGACGGTGCAGCAGGCGACGAATTTGGCTGGAGCGTGGCGATCGATGGCGACACCGCTACCATCGGTGCTCATTCGGATGATGGTGCACGCGGCTCGGCGTACATTTTTCGCCGAAGCGGCACAGTATGGACACCGGAGCAGAAGCTTACCGCCTCGGACGGCGCGACATTCGACCAATTTGGCTATGGTGTCGCGATCTCCGGCGAGACAGTGGTCTGCGGGGCCGTGATGGACGACAACGGTTCAGCGTATGTTTTTACACGCAGCGGCAGCGTTTGGACACAGCAGCAGAAACTAACATCTGCCGATGGCGCAGCTGGTGACAAATTCGGCGGAAGCGTGACGATCAGCGGCGACCGCGTTATTGCCGGGGCCGAGGGCGATGACGTCGGATCGAATCCTGATCAGGGATCGGCATACGTTTTTCTGCGGACTGGCACGACGTGGGCCCAAGAACAGAAGCTGACCGGCTCGGATGGCGCGGCCAGTGATAATTTCGGCGGCAGTGTCGCTCTCTCTTCCGATCTTGCCTTTTTAGGCAGCTACCTTGACGATTTCGGAACGGTCACCGATCAGGGATCGGCATACGTGTTTACAGACTCAGGCGGCCCAACCCCGACACCAACGGCCACACCGACTCTGACGCCTACACCCACGGCGACCCCAACATTGACACCAACGCCCACTGCAACTCCTACGAATACTCCAACGGCGACACCGACGCCTACGCCCACATCGACTCCGACCGGCACTCCAACCGCGACACCCACGCCCGGTGTCGGAATCGAGGGCGATATGTCGCCCAGAACGAGCGGTGACGGCCAGTTGCTATCGAATGATGTCACCCAAAGCAGACGATTTATTGTTGGGCTGGATACGGCGGCGGAGTCACCGAATGAATTCCAACGTGCCGATATCGCACCGGCCTCTTCGCGCGGCGACGGCGTCTTGAGTTCTGGTGACACGGTTCAGGCGAGGAGATATGTCACGGCACTCGATCCGCCACAGGATGCTGGCGGCCCGACGCAGCCGACCGCGACTCCGGCAGGCATTTCGAAACTGATCGACGATATTTATTCGTATTTTTCGGGACGCTCGATTGCTATGGGCGACCCCCAAACACTCTCTGACGGATCGTTTACGATCCCTGTTGAGATAGTTGCTTACGGTGAAGTTTGTGGACTGAGCTTTACGATCGAGTTTGATCCCTCGATATTTAAGAATGCACGTATCGACCTCGGCAAAGACGTACCGCCGGATGCGGTTTTAACGACAAATACAAATGACGCCGACAACGGCCGCATCGGCATCTTGCTCGATTCGGCCACACCTGTTGAAGCGGGGGGTCGAAAGAATGTGATCACAGTAGTCTTCGACCGTGCAGATACTGGTGCGAGCGATGAAACCTCTGTCCGTATCACAAACAGCATCGCCGCGATTGCCGTCGCAGACGCGAACGGCAACGGGCTGTTGGTTTACACCCAAGATAGCGCGGTCAAGCTCAAAAAAGAAGACTAACGTATCGTCGTGATCGCTCCCTGCTTAATGCTCTTCAAAATTATCTTCTCCGTCGGATCAAAGACGATATCGGTCGGTTTGCCGTCCACGGGTAGCGTAAAGGTCTGTAACTGACGCGTAATATCCACCTTTTCCATTTTCGAGCCTTTTGGGGTCGTGATCTCAACCTCAAGCGGCAATCTGAATGTTGCGGGTACAAGCGAGTCGGCTTTTTGAGTCTGCCGGAATGTCAGTCGCAACGTCTTGCCCCGTGGATCATAGGCTTTGGTCACGCTAACACGTGGGAAACTTGCACTGTAAACCCATTGATCAAAGAACCATTTCAGATCCTGTCCCGAAGCCGCTTCCATCTCTCGCTTTAGATCGGTAGATTCGACGTTGCCGAATTTGTGGCGATTGAGATACGCGTTGATAGCCTTCCAAAACGCCTCAGTTCCAACCTGTTCCCGAAGCATGTGGATTACCGCGCCGCCTTTGGAATAGGTTACTGCCGAATTATCAAACAATGAGGACAGGTCGCCCGCCCGCAGGTTGTAGAGGCCGTGGCGTCGGCGTGTGATGGTGTCGTCGATGACGAAATTAAGTGCGTCCGAACGGACTTTCGCAATATACGAATCCCGGCCAAAAGCCCTTTCTCGATATGCGGCCTCCATGTAGGTGGCAAATCCCTCGTTCAGCCAAAGCTCGGCCCAATTGCGGCAAGTGACAAGATTGCCAAACCACGAATGTGACATCTCGTGCGAGACGAGATCCATCGCAGCGGAGCGGCCGAAATCGGAATCTGCACCGAGGATCTCGGTGTCTGCCATCGTTGTGGCCGTGATATTTTCCATGCCGCCGAAATGAAATTCCGCTACCATCGTTTGATCGTATTTACTGTAGGGGTATGCGACACCGGTTACTTCTTCAAAAAAAGCCATTATATCGACGGAACGACCATAGGCGTCTTTGACGATCGCTTCGCGGCCTGGATAGACATAATAGCCGAGCGGAATGGTTTTGTATTTCTCTTCAACTTTGGCGTACTTTCCCACTACGAATGAGACAAGGTAGGTTGAGTGTGGCACATGCATTTTGAAATGCCAGGTCGTCGTTCCATTGCCGCTGTCAGCCTTTTCCAGCATTTCGCCGTTCCCGATGACGGTTTCATCTGAGCTTGCGGTGATGTATTGTTCGGTCGTCGCCTTATCGCTTGGAAAGTCGAACGACGGGAACCAATGCCTCGCCTCGTCAGGCTCGCCCTGCGTCCATATCTGGGCCGAACGATTGTTCGCGGCTTCGACAAAATAAATTCCCTTGACAGGTTTTGCAGTGTATTTGAAGCGAATCGATATCGTATCGTCCGGCGTGTACGCTTTGTCTAGTGTAACAATAACCTTGTCGGCAAGCGTACGATATGTAAGCGGCGTGTCGGTTTCTTCGAGCGCGACCGATGTGAACTTGAGATCGACTGCATCGAGTTCGACCGTGCGGAATTTCGCAGCCAACGGCTTTAGCGATATTGTTGTATTACCGACGATCGTCTTTTTTGCCCGGTCGAACGACACTCGCAGAACATAGTGCTGAGCGTCAAATGTTTGCGGACGGTTAAACTCAGGTTTCTTGACCTGTGCGAATGAAGAAAAAGCCGCGACGAAAATGATCGCGGCCGGAAATAGGGAACGGCCAAGTTTTCTAAAGGTCATAGTCTCTCGAAGGTAGAACTAATTAAGGATTCAAATGCTTTTTGAACCAATCCATCACCTGATCGTGCCAGAACTGTGAATTCTGCGGCTTTAATATCCAGTGTCCTTCGTCCGGAAATACAACGAGCTTCGACTCGACACCCTTAAGCTGCAATGTCGTGTAAAGCTGCAGACTCTGATCAACCGGGACACGGTAGTCAAGTTCGCCGGCCGTGACGAGCGTTGGCGTTGCAAAATTCTTAGCAAATTTATGGGGCGACCACCGGCTGTATTGAACCGGGTTTTCCCACGGCATTCCCTGGAATTCCCATTTTACGAACCAAACCTCTTCGGTGGCGGTTGCCATGCTTTCGAGGTTGTACACACCGGCGTGCGAAAGAAAAGCTTTGAACTTGAATCGCGGATCGTTATTGTGTCCGAGCAGCCAATCGACCATGTATCCGCCATAGCTGGCACCGGCCGCACCAATGCGATTCTTGTCGATGTAAGGTGCTTTGATGACTTCGGCCACACCGTTAATGATGTCGGTCGTCACCTTGCCGCCCCAGTCGCCGGATATCTCATCGACGAATTTCTGCCCGTAGCCCGTCGATCCACGCGGATTTGGTGCAAAGATAACGTAGCCTTGATTCGCCCAAACCTGCGGGTTCCAACGAGTGCTCCACGAATCATTCCACGCTCCCTGCGGGCCGCCGTGGATAAGGACCATCAACGGATATTTCTTGGCCGGATCGAAATTGGCAGGCTTGACGACAAAGCCGTGAACCTTGGCATTAAGGCCGCCACGCCAGTCGAGTTCCTCGGCTTTTCGGAGTCCGAATGGAGCAAGTGCAGCCTTGTTGACGGTTGTAAGAGTTGCGACGCCAGTGCCATCAGTCGATGCACGCATGACCTCATTTGGCGAGGTAAGCGAGGATCCGGCAAATACGAGAGTCGAGCCGTCAGGCGAAACATTCAGCGAGGTCGCATATACGCCATCAACGACCTTCTTAACATGAGTCGCGATGCGGAGGCGAAAATCTGGCTCAACCGGGACCGAGAATATCGGCTCGCGGCCACGTTCACCGGCTGTGAAATAGATCGTCTTACTGTCAGCCGAAACAGTCATTTCGCTGACCTGCTGATCAAAGCCTCGCGTAAGTTCTACGATCTCACCGTTTACCGGGCTGTAGCGCATTATTCGCCAGCGATCGGCTTCGAACGTCGCTCTCGGCTGCGAGCGAAAGATCATGTACTTGCCATCGGGCGTATACATTGGCGACGCATCGTAGCCGTTCATTCCGGCCGTAACATTCTTCGCACTGCCGCCGCTGATCGATGCGACATAGATATCGCTGTTGGTCGAGACGGCTTCAACTTTATCCGGATTCTTGAGATAAACGATGCTCGAACCGTCTGGAGAAAAAGTGTAATCGACCCCAGAAGATGCTCCATACGGCGGCGAATCAAAATCGCCTGCGGTCATATCCCGTGCTGCCCCGCCCTTTGCCGAGACGACAAAGACGTGGCTGCGTTTGCGATTTCGCCATTCGTTCCAGTGCTTGAATAACAAGCGATCGGTAACTTTCGCCTGCACTTTACTGCTCTCGGCTTTTTCGTCCTCCACCTTATTGCAGGCGTCGTCCTTACATTCGGGATAGACCTCGGACGCGAAGGCGATCCATTGTCCGTCACGTGACCAGACTGCTCCACCGGCTCCTGTCGAGATTCGCGTTACCGGGTCCTTGTCCCCACCGTCAGCGTCCATGGTCCAGATCTGTCCGGCGTTGTTGTAGGCGATCTTCTTGCCGTCCGGCGACCAGCGTCCGCCGCTGCTCGACCCCGTAGTACTGGTGATTTGTCTCGGCCGGCTGCCATCGACACCGATCGTCCAAATTTGGTTGACTACGCGATTTGCCACCTTGTCGACCGTCCCGACCGTGTAAGCGACCGTGCGGCCGTCAGGCGACAATTGCGGGTCCGCAAGACGTTTTAAGCCAAGCATATCCGACGCCGTAAATGTCGACTGAGCCGAAATTACCAGCGATGTGAGCAAAACGAAACAAAATACCGTGATGATGCGTTTCATATCTTTTTCCAAAGAAGTTTGATGTCAGGAACAACGATATTATTGCATACAATTTTGGAACTGCGGAATCATTCCGCTACGATAAACCTATGAAAATGTACATTTTAGTCCTAACGGTTATTCTCGCCGCGTCAACAGCATTTCCGCAGCAGCCAAGTCCTGTTCCGACGCCGGTGCAGTATTCGGAAAAGACACTTTCCGAGCTTGTTCAGCTTCAGAAAGCAGCGATCGCGAGCGACTATGCTTATCGCCAAACACGACATCTGACCAACAACATCGGGCCGCGGCTGACCGGCTCTGCACAGGCTCAACGAGCGGTCGAGTATGTCGCGGACGAAATGCGCAAGGCCGGGCTCGATGTGCGTTTGCAGAAACTCAGCGTTCCAGTTTGGGTTCGCGGGCAGGAAACCGGCGAGATCGTAGAGTTTCCGGGAATGGCTCCGGGTACGACACAAAAGATCGTCCTGACGGCTCTGGGCGGCACGATTGCGACACCTGCAGCGGGCTTGACTGCGGAGATCGTTGTTGTTAACAGTTTTGAGGAGCTAAATGCTCTCGGTCGTGACAAGGTCGCCGGAAAGATCGTGCTCTTCAACTACAAATTCGATCGCGAACTCCAATCTAGCGGTTACGGTGGTGCGGCATATGGCCAGGCTGTGCAATTTCGGTTTGCCGGAGCAATGGCTGCGGCTCCGCTTGGTGCAGTCGGCGTGCTTGTCCGTTCGGCGGGCGGTTCGCAAAATCGGCTTGCTCACACAGGAGCGATGGGCTACCGGGATGGAGTTACGAAGATCCCGGCGGCGGCTGTCTCGTACGAGGATGCCGAGACACTAGCTCAACTCGCGTCGGAGGGTAAGACACGCGTTCGGTTTACTTTAACGCCCCAAACCATGCCAAACGGCGTCAGCTACAACGTCATAGGCGATCTAAAGGGAAGTGAGAAGCCCGACGAGATCGTCGTCGTTGGCGGCCATCTTGATTCGTGGGATCTAGGCACTGGAGCACTCGATGACGCAACCGGTGTCGCTGTTTCGATGCAGGCGGCTTATCTGGTAAAGCAATTGAATCTCAACCCAAAGCGGACTATCCGTATCGTTGCATTTATGAACGAAGAGAACGGCGGTGCGGGCGGTGCTGGTTATTTTGCCGAGGCGAAAGACTCGATAGGCAAACATTTTGCCGCAATCGAGAGCGATCTAGGTGCATCACATCCGATCGGGGTTCTGTTCGCCGGAAAGCCCGAGGCTTTGCCGTTTCTCACGCCATTGTTGAGGATATTACAGGTTCAAGGCTCAAATCAGGAGCAGTCTCAGGGCGGCGTTGGAGCCGACATC
>JANPDK010000193.1:0-3334 GCA_031431415.1 Acidobacteriota bacterium
GGCCAATTTACTGAACAAAGCATTGGGAGGCAAAGATCAGAACGTATTTTGCCGTCATACCCTTGAACATGGCATCTTCGGTCGCCGTAATGCAAACGTGTAGGTCGAACATGATAACTACATCGCCGATCTCGTAGTCTCCGATGCTGCCGACGACGAAATCCAGTCCGTCGAACTGACAGGCCGTCGCGATGCCGTTGCAGAGATCAACAAGGTTGCTTTTTGCATCCACACCGGTCATCTGGACGTCGATATTTCGCGTATTCTTGAAATAGTCATACGCGGCAAACGTCAGATAACCCTTGCCCGAGCCCATATCGACGATCCGCAATTTTGTCTCGTCGTTCAGCTCGGATTTATCGACCAGGCTCGCCAATATCTCGACAAACTTATTGATCTGCCGCCACTTATCCTGCTGCCTGTCGCGAATGCGGCCATTGTCGTCGGTGACGCCGAGAGCTTTCAGATACGAACTGTCGGAGTCGATCTGAGCCGTCTTGTCACGATTGTGTTCCTGAATTGGAGCGGTCGGAAAGGTCGGCTTTGCAACATTCAACCGAGATTTATTCTTTTTGCCGATATCGAGCTGATAATCGTTCTCGGTCGTGAAAAGATGCCCGCTTTTGAAGCCGTTATCGAGTGCTTCTGAGATCAATCCGACGCCTGTGTTGAGATCGTAATTCTTCGCCGTATCGCGCGTCTCGCTGCGATAAAGAAAAAACAGCCGCGTTCCTTTCTTCGTCGAAACTAGCCGCACCAGGATCTTTTGCAGATGCTCGTCAATGCCCTTATAATTGCCGAGGGTGAGCTTCACGAACGTGCTATTTTTTAATGATGCGTCGATTGCGTCAATGAATTTGTCTAGGTTTTCTGACATAAGAAATCGTCCACAGATTATCATAACGGGAGGCAGTATGAATTACAGGGCGAGAATAGCTGGCCTTGCGGTCTTATTGCTGTTGGTTTTAGTAAATCTGGTAATCGCGCAATCAGACGGTAAGGTTCAAAGAACTTGCGGGCAGACGAGAGAAGAGCGAGTTCCTTTGATAAATGAAGCGTTTACGAGTGTTTTTACGGTAAGGAGAGTGTCGTTCGCCGGGAATACCTATACCCGTGATCGTGACTTTAGGGAAAGAAAGCGAACGCTCAACGAAGGCGACATTTTCACTCCCGAAGCTCTCGAGACCAGTGTAAAGCGTCTATCAAAAATGAGATCGATCCGTCCGATTAGAATGGACGATATAGAAGTAACTCTGGATCGGCCTCGTAAGGATATTGACATAACATTTTGTATCAGACAGCGTCCAAAACACTGACTATATGAAGAATCTATTCCATCTTGCATTTCCCGTTAATGATCTCGATGCCGCACGCTCATTTTACGGCGGCATACTCGGTTGCGAAGAAGGCCGCAGCTCGGAGCATTGGATCGATTTTGATCTTTACGGCCATCAGATAGTCGTCCACCTGGCCCCAAATTCCGGCATCAAGGCTTCGAACGACGTCGATGCCGACAGCGTTCCGGTGCCGCATTTTGGGATCATCTTGCCGATGGACGAGTGGCGGGAATTAGCGGAACGTCTTGCCGCGAGCGGCGTGAAATTTATCATCGAGCCGAAAGTCCGCTTCGCTGGCGAGGTCGGCGAACAGGCGACGATGTTCTTCCTCGACCCAAGCGGGAACGCTCTGGAATTCAAATCGTTTGCGGATATGTCGCAAGTTTTTGCGAAATAGAAGATTTGCCACAGAGAACACAGAGACCACGGAGAAAAGTTTCTCTGTGAACTCGGTGTTCTCTGTGGCTAAAGTTGCTTGCCGTTTACCATCCGGCTAATCCCGAGCGGATTGTTCTCCTTTAACTCGACAGGCAACGCCGCGTCGGGGAAATTCTGATAACAAACCAGACGTGCAAACCGCGTGATCGCGCGCGTGCCAACCGCCGTCGAACGTCCATCCGACGTAGCCGGATACGGTCCGCCGTGGACCATTGACGGACAAACCTCGACGCCGGTCGAGAAGCCGTTGAATATCAGTCGCCCGACCTTTGTTTCGAGAATAGCGATCAGATCGGCGTATTCGACCAGATCGTCGTCGGTGCCGTGGATGGATGCGGTCAATTGGCCCTCGAGTGCATTGGCGATCTTGATCAGTTCGTCGTGGTCATTTGAACGGATAAGCAGCGTCGTTGGGCCGAAAATTTCTTCGTTCAACTCAGGCGTGTTGAGAAATTCGACCGCAGTGGCTTCGAAAACGGACGGATTGACTGCAAAGCCAGGAGTTCCAAGATCCGAGTTCGCTGTGACGGTTTCAACTTCCGTCGCGCGCTTTTCGCTAGCTCCAATGTAAGCTTTTTGAATTCCGCCCGTCAGAAGTGGTGACGGAGCGGTATCTGAAATTTGAGATCTGAAATTTGAAATAAAGTCGGCTGCGTCATCCGGCACAAAAACGAGCCCCGGCTTTGTGCAGAACTGTCCAACGCCACCGGTGACGGACGCATGTAGCCCCGCGACGATGGCGTCGCCGCGTTCCTTAACCGCGGACGGGAGAATAAAGGTCGGGTTGACCGAGCTCATCTCGGTGTAAACCGCTATCGGCTCAGGCCGGGCAGCGGCGATATCCATCAATGCTCGTCCGCCGCGTCGCGAGCCGGTAAAGCCGACTGCCTTGATCGCGGGGTGTTTTACGAGTGCCTGTCCGACCTCGTAACCGCTCGAAAACAACAGGCTAAAAACACCCTCGGGGATGCCGCATTCTTTGGCGGCATTTGCGAGCGCGATGCCGACTAATTCTGCTGTTCCGGGATGCGCGGTGTGGCCGATGACTATCACCGGGCAACCGGCGGCGAGCGCCGATGCAGTATCTCCGCCGGCGACAGAATACGCAAGCGGGAAGTTGCTTGCACAAAATACGGCGACCGGGCCGACCGGGCGAAGCATCGATCTGACGTCTGGCTTTGGCAGCGGTTCGCGGTTTGGAATTGCGTGATCTATGCGAGCGTCAACCCACGAGCCTTCGTCGAGCAGATTGGCGAACATCCGAAGCTGTCCGCAGGTCCGACCGCGTTCGCCAACGAATCTTCCGTTTGGAAGAGCCGTTTCGAGTGTCGCCCGTTCGATGAGCGTTTCGCCAAGAGCTTCGATATTATCCGCGATGGCTCTTAAAAATTTCCCACGCTCGCGGCCCGGGATATTGCCGAACGGAATCCGGGCTTGATGGTGAAAACATGGTCGGGGTCACGCAGGCACAAGGCCACGGGCGGGCGGCGTTCGAGGTTGTTCTTGTCCAGGCACTTGCATCGAAAATAGTTCACTGCCATGTCGTAGAAGGTTTGCAG
>JANPDK010000194.1:0-4513 GCA_031431415.1 Acidobacteriota bacterium
CACGACTTCAACGCTCATAAACTCTCCGGAAACGAAATATCAATTGAATAGGATACAAGAAATGGCGAGCTTAGAAAAATTGTAGCGGCTTCTAGCGCCATCATCCACCGATCAGCCGCGCAACATAGAATGCGACGGCGGCGGCGATGCTGCCGATGAGACAGGTCTGGAATGCGCTTTTTAGCGGTTTGGCGCCGGTAAACTGGCCTTTGACGTAACCGAACACAAAAAGGGCAATTACCGTTATGCCGACAGACCATTTTAGGGCGACCGGAACCTCGGAGGTCAAAAAGTAGGGAACCAGTGGGATGAGGCCGCCGAGGATGTATGCACCGCCGATTGTCCCACCGCTTTGCCACGCACGTTTTGGGTCAGGCTTTTCGAGGCCGAGTTCGAACCGCATCATAAAGTCCGCAAAGTCTTTCGGCCTTTGAGCGAGCGACTCGACAAGCGGCGTACTTTCGGCGCGAGTCAATCCGTAAGATTCAAATATCTCGATGACCTCGTCCTTTTCGTGATCGAGAAGGTGTTCGATCTCATAGATCTCGCGTTTGTATTCGCTGTCATAATGCTCTGCATCGGACCGTCCGGCGAGATAACCGCCAAGCCCCATCGCTATCGAACCCGCAACGATCTCAGCCAAACCAGCGGTCACAATAATTCCCGTCGAAAGGGCCGCACCCGACAGCCCCGCCGCCAAAGCAAAGGGCACCGTCAGCCCGTCGGCCATACCAATAACCACATCACGAACGATCTGGCCCGAGGTGAAATGCTTTTCGATATGCGGTGTTTGTGGCATTCGCGTTATGCTGATTGTAACAGCAAAAGTGCTGATACAAAGCGATGCCATTGATACATTTAGAGACCGAGATTGCCGCTCCGATAGAAAGGGTTTTTGACCTAACCCGCTCGATCGATCTACACAGAATATCGATGTCGGGTTCACAGGAGCGTGCCGTCGATGGCGTGACGAGCGGGCTGATAAAGCTAGGTGAAACAGTCACTTGGGAGGCAGTTCACTTCGGTGTGAGGCAGCGGCTTACCTCAAAGATAACGGTCTGCGACCGGCCGCGACATCTACAGGATGTGATGATAGCCGGAGCGTTTGCAGGAATTACTCACGATCACTTTCTGTCGGAAACAGAAAACGGCACGTTGATGAAGGATGATTTCGATTATCGCTCACCGCTTGGCCCGTTAGGCTTGATCGCGGACTTTCTGTTTCTTGAGACCTATATGACCAAATTGCTCGCCGAGCGAAATGCTACGATCAAGCGGTTTGCGGAGGGCGAAGAATGGAAGAAAATTTTCGGAGCTTAGCCACGAATGCACGAATAAAAGTTGGAGGGCCGCAGCGAAATATTCGTGCATTCGTGGCAAATTTATCTCATCGGTAGCTAGCGACTTGCACTTCTCCGCAGTGTGGCGATCAGTCCCTTAAAGTCGACAAGCGAACGAGCCAGGACAATATTCTTTTCCGAGTCCAATTCCACAGCCCCTTCTTCCGAAACCGAAACCACGTCAGTCCACCGTATCGACTGCTTCTTTACCCGAAATCCATTCTCGCAGACCTCGACCGTACTCCGTCGCTGCATCAGCAGAGCAAACATCATTACGAGATACAGCACCAGAAATGCCGAGGCGAGTAGGAAGTAAAGAATATTTTGCAGCAGATAAAATGCGAACATCATCGCGAGAAAGAACAGGAACGAGAGCGCGGCGATGAAGACGGCGCGTTGGACGAGTGCCGGGGCGATCGGGTGGACGGCAATGAGTTTGCCGAGAGTTTTGGAACCGTCTGTCACGCTTCGGCTGTGGTCGGGTCGATGATGCTTTTGACCTCGGCGATGCTGTTCGCCGGAAAGCCGCCGCGAGTTGCGTGTTCGCGGATCATCTCCTCATTTGGAGCTATGTAAACGCAGTAGATCTTATCGTCGGTAACGTAGCTTTGAACCCACTGTATTGACGGCCCGAGTTCTTTTAGAACGTTGCAGGAAGTCTGTGAAACAGCCTGCAAAGCCGCTGCCGGTGAATTTCCAACTCCGGCGATCTCTCTCTCGATCACATATTTTGGCATCGTGATAACTCCTAAGAAAATTATTCTCAAATAGTACCAAACATTCTGTGTGCGATGTATTATTGAACGCTGTTACGATAAAATATCGGCAAATCGAACATTCGACATCTTAGACCAACTCCATTCTAAAAAATAAATGAAACGGATCTCAGTTCTTGCCTTAACCCTTTTCGTTTTCTCGCTCTCGACGGTTGCCCAGCAAATGACCGCTGCGGACTATGCCCGGGCCGAGAAGATGCTCAATTACAATACCGCTCCGCTGGTGGACCGATCGGCGGTACGGCCGACATGGCTGCCCGACGGCCGTTTTTGGTACATTGCGATGACGCCGACGGGCCGCGAATATGTGATGGTCAATCCGGCGGACGGCAGCAAAAAAGCGGCTGCTTCGCTGGCTGACCTTGGCGTAACGCCGCCTGGCGGCGGTGGCGGGCCGGGAAGATTTGGCGGCGGCAACGCAGTTGCCTCGCCAGACGGTAAGAGGGCTGTCTTTATCAAGGAATGGAACCTTTGGGTCCGCGATATCGCGAGTGGTAAAGAAACGCAACTGACGACCGATGGTGTGAAGGATTTTGGCTACGCGACGGACAATGCGGGTTGGAAACACAGCGATCGAGCAATCGTGTTCTGGTCGCCGGATGCGAAAAAGGTCGCGACATTTCAACAGGACCAACGCCCCGTCAGCGATATGTATTTGGTGACGACGAATGTGGGAGCACCGAAGCTCGAGGCCTGGAAATATCCGCTGCCTCAGGATGCTGAGATCATAAAGATCCACCGGGTGATCATCGATGTCGATACTGCCAAGATGACACGCCTCAAAATGGCACCCGACGACCGTCGCGGCACGCTTTGCGACGATATCGCCTGTGACGGCGAGTTTGGCGACAACGAATGGAGTGCGGACGCGAAGCAATTGGCCTTTATTTCCAGTTCGCGTGATCACAAAGAAGCCAAATTCCGCATCGCCGATGTTGCTACAGGTAATGTCCGCGAGGTTTTCGAAGAAAGGGTTGCGACGCAATATGAATCAGGCCAGGGAGCGGCAAACTGGCGTTTTTACCCGACGACAAACGAAGCCATCTGGTACTCGGAACGCGACGATTGGGGCCATCTGTATCTCTACGATCTCGCGACCGGTAAGGTCAAAAATCAGATCACGAAAGGAAACTGGGTCGTCACTCGCATCGTCAGTATTGACGACAAGGCCCGAACCATCTTCTTCGAAGCAAATGGCCGCGAGGCAGGCCGCGATCCTTACTTTACACATTTTTACCGTGTAAATTTCGACGGTACGGGCCTGGCGTCATTGACGCCCGAGGATGGTACGCACCAGATCACCACTTCGCCGGACGGCAAGTATTTTATTGATAACTACTCGAAACCTGATGTTCCCCAGACGGCTGTGCTCCGCGATATGACCGGTAAGCTGATCGCCGAATTGGAAAAGGTAGACGTAACACGCCTGAGGGCCGCCGGCTGGAAGCCACCGACGCCGGTCACAGTGAAATCCCGTGACGGCAAATGGGACCTCTACGGATTGATGTTCACGCCGACCAATCTCGACCGTGCAAAAAAATATCCGGTCATTAATTATATCTATCCGGGCCCGCAAGGCGGCGGTGTCGGCACACGAAATTTCGGTCCGAGCCGTAATGATAATCAGGCGTTGGCTGAATTGGGTTTTGTGGTCGTGGTTATCGATGGCACCTGTAATCCCGACCGCTCGAAGACGTTTCACGACCTTTGCTATCCAAATATGGCGGACAACACGCTCGACGACCAGATCGCTGGACTGAAAGAGCTCGAGGCGAAGAATCCGTACATGGACCTGACGCGCGTCGGTGTCTGGGGCCACTCGGGCGGCGGTTTTGCGACTGCGGCGGCGATGTTCCGCTATCCGGACTTTTACAAGGTCGGCATCTCCGAGTCGGGCAATCACGATAATCGCAATTATGAAGATGACTGGGGCGAACGCTATATCGGTTTGCTCAAGATGGATGCCAATTGGAAGGACAACTACGAAGTTCAGGCCAATCAGATCTATGCCAAGAATCTAAAGGGCAAACTGATGCTCGCCCACGGCGGCATGGACGACAACGTCCCGCCGTACAACACGATGCTCGTCGTTGATGCACTGGTGAAGGCGAACAAGGATTTTGATCTCGTTATTTTCCCTAATGCCCGCCACGGCTACGGCCCCGACAGCCTCTACATGATGCGTCGGCGTTGGGATTATTTCGTCAAGCACTTGCTCGGTATGGAACCGCCGAAAGAATACAAACTGGTTTCAAAACCCGATCCGCGTATGGCAGCGAGGTAGAGATACAATCAAAAAGGGATGGCTGATCAGCCAGCCTTTTTATGTTTAGTCTAAAAGCTCTTTGTTATCTTCTACGCTCGCATCAAACAGCACACTAACCGGCGTATGTGTCG
>JANPDK010000195.1:0-3431 GCA_031431415.1 Acidobacteriota bacterium
CGTGAGACCGGTGATGTAGTCGAATATCGCTTTAAGGAGCACGAAAAGCGAGTCGACAATCACATTCCTGCCAACGACCCCGTGCTGTTTTTTGAGATCGATATCGGCGATGCATCGGAATTTACAGGAAAGCTTGAGATCAAGGGAGTTGATATCGCGGGATATAAGATCCTAAGGACGCACGCGCCCGCCGTACCCAACGCCATCGCCGCTCTATTACTGCATTTACGCGATAAAACGGGCAAGATCCCGCATGTGTACTTTGGTTGGAGTGAGGGAAATCCTATTCAGTACCTTATCCGGTACATTCTGTTTGGCGAGGGCGATACAGCGCCAGTAACGCGTGAGATACTGCGTCAGGCTGAGCCCGATCCGGACCTTAGGCCGAGTGTTCACGTTGGAGGCTAATAAACGACTATTCTGATGGATTAAATCTGTAGCCGACCCAAGGCTCGGTTCGGATATATTTCGGCTGCGAAGGCTTCTTTTCTATTTTCTTGCGTAATTGCCCGACAAAGACGCGGAGGTATTCTGTCTGCTCTGTAGAATTGCCACCCCAGATCGCTGTCAGGATCGCACGGTGTGTAACTACCTTGCCTCGATTTCGAAACAAAAATACCAGCAAGTCACACTCTTTTGGGGTGAGATGAATCAGAGCTCCGGCCACGGTTATCTCTCGAGTTGAAAGGTCAATGTTGAAATCGCCATCAGACAAGATCGCCTCGGTATCGTCCTGAGAAGCGGGCGTGCGGCGTAGAGCGGCCCGAACGCGGGCGAGCAGTTCGTTGATGCCGAACGGTTTCGTGACATAGTCGTCCGCACCGGCATCTAGTGCCTGGACCTTGGTCTTCTCTGCACCCTTAACCGAAAGAATAATTATCGGCAGCGTCGAGACCTTTCGGACCTCTCGGCAAAATTCTATACCGCCCATCTCGGACATTTGCAGATCAGTGATTATCAGGTCTGGATGCCAATCCCGAAACGTATCGAGTGCAGAAATACCATCCGCCGCCGTCCGCACATCGTATCCGTGAGCCGAAAGACTATGCCGCAATACTCGTGTTATCTGCGGTTCGTCATCGACGACAAGTACTTTTTTGGGTTCGCTCATTCTTCTCCAACCGGTAGCGTCAGTGTGACTTTCGTGCCAACGCTATTGGCGCCAGAATTGATTTTGATCGTACCACTTTGGGCCTCGACGATACCCCGAACGATAGCCAGCCCGAGGCCGAGGCCATCCGTTTGTTCGCCATCGAGCCGCAGGAATTTTTCAAATACACGTTCGCGCATCTCGACCGGAATACCCTTACCTTGATCCGTGATAGAGAACAAAACATTGTTTCCATGCGTTGACGCATCGATCGTAATGGTCGAGTCAAGGGGTGAATACTTAGCAGCGTTTTCGACCAGATTATAAATAACCTCGGCTATTGCCCGTGAATCGACACGGATCATCGGCAGTTCTTTTTGAAGGTTTAGGACCAGATGGTGGTTCGCGAGAATTGGTTCGGCACGTTCGAGGGCAATGATAATGATCTCTTCGACATTTGCGACCGTTCCCGTTGCATTAACCGAACCAGCCTCGATTCGTGCGAGTTGGACCATGCCTTCGATAAAGCCGTTCAGCCGGTCAGTCTCTTCGTTGATGATATCCAGGAATTCGGCACGGCCTTCGCTGTTAAGTTCGATAGTCCGGTGACCGCCTTCGCTGTCGAGCAGTGTTGTGACAGAAGCCTTGATCGATGTGAGCGGCGTTCGCAGATCGTGCGTCACGGCGTCAAGTAAGGCTGATTTGAGCTTGTCACTCTGCTTGAGAGCTTCGGCCTCCGTCGCCGTCTTGAATGCCGCTTGCAATTCCTTATAGAGTCGATCTGCCTCGCGGGCCCTCCGGCTCGCATAGGCCGAAAGCTCGCCGACGACGAGCGCCGTTATTGTAAACGCCGCCCACGCAACGAGATTCTCCGAATCCGATATTGTGAAGGTATAAACCGGCGGCAGGAAGAAATAGTTAAAACACAGCATCGCTACCAACGAGGCTAACAATGCCGGATTTCTTCCAAAAAACGTGGCCGAGGACAGCACGACCAATAGAAAGGCGAGAGCGACCGTCGTCAAATTGACCCTTTCGCGAAGCTCGACCAATGCAACGGTGACCAACAAAACCACCGCGACTGACAGGCCGAATCTTAGTAATCTTGAACGAAAAATGCCTTCAACATTCATTACTGAATCCGCTTTTGCAAATGCTCTTTCAAACGGTCAAGGGTCACGCGTTCCTGTTCCCATGTGTCGCGGTCACGAACAGTAACGGCATTGTCTTCGAGCGACTCGTGATCGACCGTGACGCAGAACGGAGTGCCAATCTCGTCTTGTCTCGCGTAGAGTTTACCGATGCCGCCGGTGTCGTCGTAAACGGTACGGATTGAGGGCTGGAGATCGCGTTTGAGCTTTTTGGCCATCGTGACGATTCCCTCGTTGTTTTTCGCCAGGGGTAGAACTGCGACCTTGATCGGGGCGAGTTCGGGTTTGAGTTTCAGGATGACGCGAACTTCGCCTTTGTCGTTCACTTTCTCAGTATACGCGTCCATCATCACCGCGAGCAGCGTGCGGTTGACGCCGATGGCCGGCTCGATCACGTACGGATAGAAACGCTCGTTCGTCGCCGGGTCAAAATATGAGAGGTCCTCGGTCGAATCCGGATTAATACGACGGCCTTCGATCTCTGGCTTTTTGGAGTGGGCCTTAAGGTCAAAGTCCTTACGATTCGCGATTCCCATTAGCTCGTCCCACTGTTTGTCCTCATCCTCGCGTTCGGGGAAAAAGCGGTACATAATATCGACCGTCCGCTCGGCGTAATGCGCGAGTTCGTGCGGCTGCTGTTCGTAAAGGCTGAGATTCTCGGGCAGGACCCCGAGCGTACCGAGCCAGGTCTGAAACCCGTCGATCCACTCTTGATGTAATTTGGGGGCGTCTTCGGCACGGCAGAAATACTCCATCTCCATCTGCTCGAACTCGCGTGTGCGGAAAATGAAATTCCCCGGTGTCACTTCATTGCGAAACGCTTTGCCGATCTGTGCAATGCCGAACGGCAGTTTTCTTCGCGAAGTGTCCAATACGTTCTTGAAATTAATAAAAATTCCCTGAGCCGTCTCAGGACGTAAATACGCAAGCGCCGCCGGATCGTCATCGGCCGAAGCCGCACCGACTGTGGTGCGAAACATCAAGTTGAAGTCTTTCGGGTCGGTCAGGTTCTTCTTGCCGCAGTTTGAGCAAATATGTTTACCGTCGCCATCGATGTCTAGCTTGTCCTGACGCAGACGGGCGTTGCAGTCGCGGCAGTCAACCAATGGATCACTAAACGTATCTTCGTGACCCGAGTACTGCCAAACGAGGCGGTTCTGGATGATCGACGAATCAAGCCCATCGATGTC
>JANPDK010000196.1:0-24698 GCA_031431415.1 Acidobacteriota bacterium
ACTGAATACCTCTCCTCCATCTCCCGATACGTCAGATCACCCCTGAGATATTCCTTAACTACCCTATCTCGCTTCCTTTCCCGCTCTTTTTTGTATCCCATCTGTCCCATTCTGACTGTAAACCCATTTCAGGACAAGACACACACTTTTAACGCTCGCCAGCGGCAATCCGTTTGCGAGCGTTTATCGCGCTTGATGGACCGAGCGACGAGTCGCGAATAACTGTCCTCGTTCGTTTGGCGGATGTTGTAGTAATCTGTTTGCCTACACAAGACGTGCTCCGGTGTGGTAGGAGCGTTGCAGATCAAATGCACGTCTTTTTCGAATACGGCGATGAAGCAAATCTACGAGGATGGAACGTACCTTGTTAGCAACCCCTCCTGGCATGAGGAGGATTCACTCTGGAAAGCAGAGCAGATCATAAGGATCATTGAGAGGAATTCACTCACGCCGGCCAGGATCGGCGAGATCGGCTGTGGTGCAGGGGAGATACTTAATCGGTTATCGCAGCAATTTGGTGAGCGAGTAGACCTTAGCGGCTACGAGATATCACCGCAGGCCTTTGAGTTATGCCGGGCCAAGACCAGCAACAATCTTACGTTTCACCTCGGAAACCTGCTCGACGAGAACGACGCATATTTTGACATTCTGCTGGCAATTGATGTCTTCGAGCATGTCGAAGATTACTTCGAGTTTTTAAGAAAACTGAAACCAAAGGCAGAATACAAGGTCTTTCACGTGCCCCTCGATCTATCGGTTCAAACTGTGCTACGGGCAACGCCGATCATGAAAGTTAGAAGGTTGATCGGGCATCTTCATTATTTTACAAAGGAAACCGCACTAGAGACCCTAAAGGATGCCGGCTATGAAGTTATCGACTCTTTCTACACGGCAAGCGGCCTGGAACTGCCCAACCGTGGGTGGAAAGCGAATCTATTGAGATTTCCCCGAAGGCTGGCGTTTGCTTTTCACAAAGATCTCACCGTAAGGATATTGGGGGGCTACTCTCTTCTAATTTTGGCTAAATAGACCTGAAAAGGCGGGCGAACTAGTGTTTCTGAAAAGTAGCAACGATTGTGTGCGGCCGTAATTTTGACTCAAATTTCAGCTTCAAAACCACGGGTAAGGTGTAAGGAATAAGCAGAACGATCAACAAATTGCGAAGCAGTTTATTGTTGTAAACGCTCCGAAATTTGGTCAGCAAGAGATCTCCCAGAAAATAGACATAATTTGGGATCGAGCTATAGTCATCGTCATACTCGGTTGAGACCAAGCTCATGTCAAAGACCTTCTCCAAATTCCTTAGGCTCTCCGCATTCCAAAGCCCCATGTGGTGCGGTGGCAAATTGAAGGTCAAATGGATCCGGAAATTCTTGTAATACGGTGAGTTATCAGGGACCGCAAATATCAGTTTCCCTCCTCTTTTCAGACAAGTAAGTAGATGTTGAATAAAAGGCGACACATCGTATATGTGTTCGAGAACCTGGAAGAGAACAACCACATCAAATTTTTCGAGGTTCTGAGCGGCAAAAGCGTCAATAGGAACTCGGTCGACATTTAGGCCCTTCGAGCGACATTTTTCGACAGCCTTTCCGTTGAATTCCAGTCCCTCACCGTCAAGACCCCGATCTCGAAGTTTCTCCAAGAAATACCCATCACCGCAGCCGACCTCAAGAACCTTTTCGCCCTCGGTTAATTTATCTAACACAATGCGATATTCGTCACGTTCTTCGATGTAGTAGCCGCTTTCGAGTTCTTGAAGATCCTCGTAAAAAATATCGTCACCGGCGATCGAGGCGGGATAATAAAACCTGTATTTTGTCAGGGGACATTCGTAGATTTTCACCCTGTCGATTCCTAAAAAAAAACGCTCAACATTTAGCCCGAGCTTGCCATATTCATTGATAATAAGCCTTGAACTTATTCCCTTCTTACAAACCGCCTCGACGCGCTCGTAGAACGGACTGACGACTTTTTCTTTTGTCAGAACCTCGCTTGGCATAATTCTTTCAAGAAGTGCGGCACTGATCGCCTTTCCAATTTTCCGTAATTGTTGTTCACTTTTCGAGAATAAATGTAACGCGGTGAAGAAATATCTCTCGAAGACCGGGCAGAAACATCAACGGAAAAAATAAAAAGCTGACCAATTTCGCCAGCGGATTTTTGGCGACATTCCGACCGATAGAGCCTATCGGCTTGCTAACCTTCGTATGAATCTGCCAATCAGTCTCTCGGATCAACCTAATAAACTGAGAATACGTTGTCCCGTTTATTGTGTTGAGTTTTTCCCATGGTTCCAGATCGGGAGTCGATCGTTTATACCAATCGGCTTCTTCGCCGCGCTCTTCAAGTATCTCGCAATAGGCCTTCATCAATGTCTTGCTGCTGAATAGCCAATGGATCCCGGGCGTCAGCGTTACGAGGCTTAAGTGATGTTCGATCGGGTGAAAAAAGCCTGGAAAAACCAGAAACAATTTGCCGCCTGGTTTCAAAACGCGATAGCATTCGCTTAGAGTTTTCCGAACGTCCCGAACATGCTCAAGCACGTCAAAAGTCAGAATCGCATCGAAAGTCTCATCCTCAAAAGGTAAGGATTCTCCGACGCTTTTTCTGAAATCTGTCTTGGCACCGCGAACAGCCGCAAACTGTTGAGCGGCTTCGATATATTCGTCCTTGATGTCGATCCCTGAAATTTCGCCCAGTTCGTACTGCTCAAACCACGCCACACTTCGCCCGCCAGTCAGGCAACCCAGATCCAGGACGGTTTTCCCCTGCAGCAGCGGCTTGAGGCTAAAGCCGAAGTAGCTATCCCAGGGATACTGTATTTCACCCCTGAATTTGCTCTCTGAGGACTTGAACATAATGGATTTTCGTTTAGCTTCATCACCGTCAAGAAAGGCCTTGTGATCAAATACTTCGCTTAAGTCTCCTACTTCCTCTTCAGAAAACTGAGGGAATCTTTCAAACAACTTCATCAACGATTTCGCTAGCCGAATTGTATTCATTTTGCTCAAATTAGTGCTTTGTTTTTTGATCTTCAACTATCATTCCCTTGTAACCGGCAATCAAATCTTTATCCGACAGGATCGCTTCGGATTTTCGCCCCAGAAAGAAATAACTCGAAGCCGCGTCAAAAGCCGTCGGTTTATCAATAAAAAAATAATCAAAATACTTGAGCCAAAATCCCGTTAATGCGCCAAAAGAATAAGCGATCTGACCGAGCGTTTTATTAGTAAAAAAACTCTGCAGAAAATAACAATAAGACCACACCAAAACTGATCCTGCCCCGCAGCTGGCCCCGCTTTTTATTTCGGAAAAATGTTGAAATAGTCGCCTATGACCAAGATGCGAAAAACGCATAAAATCATACCGCCCGGCATGGACTTGCTGCATAAAAGGCGTATCAGAATAAACCAGTCCGTCTTTTTTCAAGATCCGATGAATTTCTGCAACACATCGACCTGGTTCTAAAATGTGTTCTAAAACAAACTGAATGATCACCCCGTCAAAGGTCTCATCCTTAAAAGGTAGATCGTGGGCATCGCATATCAGATTAGTTCGCTCTGCGAACGACACGTCACTTTCAACCAAGATAATTCCATCCGGGATCTTGTCAAAATCAAGTCCGCTGCCGGCGACCGCCCCGCCGATGATCAAAACCCTGGAATTCTCTCCGGGCATCTCGGAAAAGAACGCTTCCAAATTTCTCCGGCTTGCCAGGTTGATGCCGATTATCGGGATGAACGGCTTTAACTTTCTTTTCCAGCCGGTCGAGGTTTGATAGGTTGTGTCGCGCGACTCGAGGAAATCCTCGATCGCAAACAAGCTGTTTTCGTCATTTATCAGAACCGGTACATCCTGGACGACGGGAAAGGTCAATCCGCACTGGGCACACTCCATTTCGTTCAAATCCCGTTTACACCGTGGGCAGGCAAGTATCTCTATGATTTCCTTGACTATTTTCATTCTCCGGCTCCCCGCGTCAGTCTTAACAACCCGTGCAATTCGCTCAAACCGGGAATGAGCGTTTCCCTCAGTTTACGACCCGTCGCCCGACGGAAATAGAGCCACACAACGACGTAGATCGAAGTGTATGTGAATGTTGACACCAGAGCGGCTCCGAGTGCTCCATATTTCGGAACGACCGCCAGATTGATCGCAAGATTTACAACCACCGTCAACGCCCAGAGAACAGGCAATTTCCATGGCAAGCCCGTCCCGAAAAAATACTGTGCCAAAACCACCTGCATTCCTACAAAATAAACACCCGGCAGCAGCAATAGCAACTGAAGTGGCAGATCCGCAAATTCATGGCCGTAAAGTCTGGCAACAAGGAAGCCGCCCGGTACGCTTACAATACAGACAGCGAACATCAGAAGCGATGTGTGGCGGGCGACACGACAGGTAAACTCCGCATCATCATTCTGCTCTGAAGCGACACGGCTCTGTAAAAGCTGTGAAACGGCGTAGGGCAGCAACAGCAGAAAAAGTGTGCACTGCGTTGCCACACCGTAAACGCTGGCTTCGGCCGCACCGCGATAGTAATTCACGACCAGTAGATCCAAGCGGTAAACAAGAAACCCCGCCGCCCAGACGATGTGAGCCTTGAGAGAGTAGGCCATCATTCGCCAAAGCAGGCTTAGATCGCCCCGCCATTTCATTTCCCTGGAACGCGTCGTCAGATATCTGTAGAAAAAGCCAACCGTTAATAAACTCATACCGGCGCTTGCTGCAGCGTTGAATGCGAACAGCATGGGCAGCCCGCCACTGAGAACAAGTAACGCGACCACAACATTTGTAAGTACAAATGACTGATTAAGAAACTCGAGAAAGTTAAACCGCTTAACTTCGCCCTGCGACAGAAATAGGGTTGTGGTTGTCACAGTGACCAGTTGGAACGGCACACTCACCAAACCAAGCGCCGCGATCTCAATAGGCACGCCGGGAAGCAGGAGAGGCGATGAAAATAACACGATGCCAGCGAACACAGACCCGCTCAGCAGAGCAAACAATATCCCGTTGATCGCCGCCGGCACCAGAATGTCCGGTTCTTTCGCCCCAAAATAGATATTGGCGGTCGGCAGGCCAAAATTGGACAGTTGGATGACCAGGGAGACGGCGACATTCAAAACGACCAGCAATCCTAGGCTCTCGGCACCGAGTAATCGCGCAACGATCACGCCTGCGATGACCGTGTTTGCGGCCATCAGCATGCGTGCCCCGAGTGTCAATGCAACGCCGAATGAAAATCGTTTGGACAATTCCAAGTTGTTATTCCGGTTTTAGACTTTCAGCTTTGGCCGCTACTAAGCTCAATCCCATCAACAAATAAAATATCATCACGACCTCGCTGTCACCCCAATTGTAATGTACCAGGCCGCCGGCGAGGAATCCGGCCGTGCCACCGAGGCAGCCGAGCATGATGCCGCGATCGAGCCACGGCGAGCCGGTTCGCCGCACACCTCGCCAGAGCATTCTCAGATATAGGAACATCCAAATGATCCATACAACGAGCGTCGGGATACCACGTTCGAAGGCAAAAGCCAACGGCGTCGAATGCATGTGGCCCATCGGAATATTTCCGTTGTCAAACATTCCCCAGTCCTGCCAATGTTTCTTGATCGAATCCATGCCGATGCCAACGGCGAGATGCCGTGGCTCTGAGACGAGTACGCCGACCGCCTCTCGCCAGACCGTCGTCCGCCACGTAGTAGAACCGTCCTTGGCGTCGACAAAGGCAACATTTCGCTTTTGCTGTAGATAATAAACGCCGCCCGCAGCCAGCGGTATCGCGGCGAGTACGCAGATCAAGATCACTTTCCGGCTCGCACCGACGAGCACGATCACTGCCGCCGACACGGCAAATCCCGCCCACGATGCCCGCGTTACCGTCAGGAACAACGCACCTGACATCAGTGCGAGAGCGGCAGCCAATAGCAGCCGATTCCTCGCAAACAAACCGCCCGGCGCGAGTATCAGCAGACCCAACACAAGCGAGCCGACAAGCTGCAGAGCCTCAGCGAACGTCGTGTAATGGCCAAAGAAACCGCCGGCTCGGAGATCGCGACCACGCGACCAGGCGTCGATCCCTAGTCTCTCGGCAGCATCGCCCGTCGCGGCGAGCGACGATCTCGCGACGGCATAATCCAGGATCACCTCATAGCGATAGACGGTCAGCTTCGCCGATCCGCTATCGGCAGTTTCGATCGCTGAGGCGAGTTCGTCGGGCGAGTTTACGGCCCGGCCGTTGACGTTTTGTATCGTGTCGCCGTCTTGAATGCCAGTTGTTCTAAGCGGACTCGTCTGCGAGAGCGTGACGACCTTTAGGTTGCGGCCGATGGCCGTGTTTGCGAGCGAGTATATTGCCGCAGACGCCGCCGAGCTGATCAGGATCACAGTCGCAAGGCGCCGCAGCTTGTCAGTTTTGACCGCACCCCCAACGAGAAACGCGATCGAAACAAGCGAGACCCCGACCATTTTTCGCAGGCTCACTTCGGGTTCATAAGAAAAGATAGATGACACGAGGCTAAGACCCACAAACGCCAGAACGGCGATCGAAATACCATCCCGCTCAAAACTCGGCCTGACATACACCAGCCGTAGCAGCCAAAATAGCAGAGCTAACGCCCACGCAGTCTGGGTGGCGGCAATAGAAAGCGGTGCCGCCAGTGCGAGCAGCAATATCGAACCGGCAAATCCGCGATCAAGCCAGACCAAGGTTGTAGGTTTTTCAGTGGTCATTTAGTCAACATTAGTTATAGGCTATTTTGCCCAAAATACGCAGTCCGCTGTGGAAAAAACGGTTCGTATATTTTCCTTGCTTTACGGCATCAAAGGAATATAATTCGATACATCGGCACCGGTGATCGGGAACTCTCATTTAGGATGACCACGAATATGAAACGCACCATTCGCGCGGCGGCTTTTTGCTTGAGCTTGCTCATCGGCGGCTTTTACATGCTTTTCGGCGTCGCTGCCGCACCGGACGACCCGATCGACGCCCTTCTCCGGCTGCCCGCACCGCCGCCGCCAAATCCATTGGTCACCCGCGCCGCGGCGCGAAACTACGATCCAAACGCCCGCAATGGCCAGCCGCCCGGCGATGACGCCCCGATCGAGGAATTGCTCGAATATTGGGCGATGCAACAACGTTCGATAACCAGAATGGGTCACCAACCGGAGATGAGCGACAAGGTCTTTGACCGGCTTACTGCCGAGATCGAGAAGGACCCGACAAAACTCGCTTCCCTACTCGGCAGTTTCCCGATGAATGAGAGCTCGGCGGATTTTATCAAGGGAATGTACGATCAGGGCCTCGACGCCGGGATGCGGCGAACTGTCAAAGAATGGCTCGTGGTTAACAGCAAATATTTCACGAATGAGCTATTCCAGCGGGCATCGACTGTTCGCGATACCGAAACGTACCTGTCAAATCACGATGAGTTGCTCCAGCTAGTTCGCCTCGATTATGAACGAGCAAGACCGATCATCGACCGCCTCGCCGCGAATGGCAACTCCAAAGCGACCGGCATTCTCGCCAAATGGGCACGCTACATCAATGCCCTCAATACAAACTCCACTGGCGATATCGAGCGTTATCGCGACGAGCTAAAGGCAGTCGTCGAGGACAAATCGCTGTCCGCACCATATCGGGACCTCGCGATGGACGCTCTGGTTGTCGAAAAAGAATGGAGCGGACGCGACGACTGGTACGTTTCCCTGCTTGCCGACGAAACGCTCCACGACATGGGCGGCTACACCGGCTTGACGACGCTGATCAATGTCTCGCCCGCTGACAAGTACGTCGCCAAGATGATCGAGCTACTCAAGAGCAGCAATGCGGCGGTGCGCAGCGCGGCGATCCGCAATCTCACGCTCAAGATCGGTGCCGACAAACCCGACGTCATCCGTGCGCTGTTGCCCTGGCTCGAAGACGCCATATGGGCAAAGGATGTCGGCGGTTCGCGTCAACGGCTCGTCAGTGTGCTAAGCGAAGTCGAGATGCCCGAGGCCGTTCCCGGTTTGATCGCGATCCTTGATGAGAAAGGAAAAGTGCCTGACTATTCGAGCATGGCAAACATGGCGGCAAACGCAATGGCAAATGCAGCGAACGCGATGGCAAATGCTGTTAACGCCGTTGCGAACAGGCCTGCAAATGTCTATCGCCGCCCGGCAAATGCTCCGGCCGTGAATGCGGCGGCGCAAGTGATCCCGGAACGCGAAGCATACGTTTACCGCTCCGCCGCCGTCCGTGCCCTAGCCAAACAGGCCGACCCTCGTGCCGCAATGCCATTGCGTCGAGCGCTCAACGAGTCAGACTTGTATGAACGCAGTGAGATCGTTCGCGCGTTGATCAAATGCAAAGGGTTCGCCGTCGTCGAGCAGGTCGATGCTCTGGAATTTATCGTCAAGACTTACGGCGATGCGGCCAATAGGATGGCGTATGCCGCTAACGCCGTAGCAAATGCGGCAAATTCTGCCGCGAACGCTGTTGCGTTTGCAGCCAACGCACCGGTGATCTATTCCGACGGGAACGGCTACAACTATACCGTCGCACCAAACTGGCAAAAGCCCGGGCCGATCACACCAGAGGAATTAAAGATCATGCTTGGCTCCCAGCTCCGCGAAGACCGTGAGCCGAGCGATGATCTCGCGACCGCCGTAGTCGAACGTATCGCCGTTCTCGATAAGCGCGATCCACAGATGTCGCGGCGAATGCGTGATGTGGTCATTCATTGGGGAAATGCGGCTGTAAATCTGATGTTCCTTCGCGATCTGAAGGAGAACAAAGCCGATTCCGATGCTATTTTAAGACTTCTGGCGGTGCGCAAAGACCTTCGCGAAAAACAGTCCAGCGATGCTCACGATCTGCGAACTGGCGGTCCGGCGGCGATCGGCATCGCGGCGTGTATTTTTGAAGATGCCAATGACTACGTACCGATACTCGATGGCGAGAATCAGGAGGTAAAACGCGCTTTGCTCGCCTGCGCACGGCTGATCCGCGCGCCTTTACCGGTTGCCAAGGTCGCCAATCTGACCCGTTCGACCTCAAAACCCCTTGCAAAGGCCGCCGAGCTTTATCTCGAAAGCGAAGATTCGCCGGAGGCACGAGCCGTCGTTCTCGGCCTGCATCCCGGCGAGATGAAGGTCACCGGTGCGACGACGGCGTTCATGCCCGAGGATTCGGTCATTACTGATCACGAACTGCTCTACGCCCTCTTCTTGTCGAACGACTCGATTCCCTTTTTTTTCAACGGAGAAGAGGCCACCATCGGGCCGCTCGTTATTAAGGAAAAGGAACTCGTAAAGGAGCTTCGCGGCGACGAAGATCTGAAGGGCGTGTATGCGTATAACAAGCAATACGTGCGCATCTACAAGGACAAGATAGTGTTCAGTTGGGATGAGGACGAGTCGCGGTATCGCGAACGGCAGATCGATAAGAATGAATTCGAGGCCCTAACCTCATATCTCGCCGCGAATCGGGTTGACGCTCTGCCACCGTTTCTTCAGTGCGACGGTGAGGGGTCTCACGGATATTGTCAGTCTCGCGAGTTGCTGATGCTCGGCCGCTCTGGCGGACGACGGATCTACATGAACGGCGAGCCACCCGCGTTTTTCGCCGGGCTCGATAAGATCCTCGAGGATCTCAAACGAACTCGCGGCAGGTCAAAATACGCATTGGCCCGCGAGGTCCCAGGCCTCGAACTTATTCTCGACGATTCCGATCTACACGCCGAGACGGTTTGGAAAAATGGCGCCGATCTTCGCGTAGCGGTTTCGTCACGCGTGGTGCGGAAAAAAGTTGATGATGAGATCGAACGCCGTGTCGCGGAGGCAGACGAGGCCGCGATAGACGCGGAAGGCGATGTTGAAAATGGATCGCCGGGAGTCGGCATTCGGGCAGAGCTAGAGGAAAAACGTTACTACGAAGGCTACAGCTGGCGACGCATTATCGGCGGCACCGATGCCGGACTCGTCGCACAACCGCCGGGCGTCGATCTGATACCGATTCGCGACGGACATCCGGCACAAGCTACCGAAGAATCGTGGAAATCGCGCTATGGAGCAAACGAGATCCGATCGAGCGACGATGCTCTGTACAGTATATTTAACGGCCGGGCGACGAAATTGGTTGCTGGCAGTTTTGGCTTTCCGGTCGTAACAACGAACGGCCGCTGGCTCGTAACCACGCGAACCGAGACCGAGGACAATCCGGGCGGCGTCATTCGTATCAATCTCGCGACACGCCGCGTTTTTCCGGTCGAGATCGAAGATTACCGCTCGCTCGAACCTTCCGTATATGTCGCCTCGATCAACAAGGTGCTGCTCGCTCCCGCTCGATACGAGGATGAAGACTACGAAACGTACGAGGAAGGGTATGATGAAGCCGAGGAACGGGACGCCGTCGAATACGACCACGACCCCGAGTCGATCTGGCTGCTCGATCCGGATTCGGGGGTTGTCACAAATGCGAAAGGCGAGTTTCGTCCGCTGACACAGCAGACTTTTCGTCCGCTGCAAAAGGCTGCGGGAGCAAATCAATTCTGGGCCGCGATCGCCGACCGCGAGAAGAACTCGACCGAAGTCGGTCTGTACGATGCACGGACCTTTACGTTTAAGTCGATCCTGCGTGTGCCAAAGATCACCTTCAACAGCATGAGCATGTGGGTCGACGAGACGGAGAAAAAGGTCTACTTCGTCTATCGCGGCCATCTGCTGTCGCTGCCGATCGGAAGTTAGATCACCGCGTAGCGGTGGCATGATTGTAGCCGTGGGTTTCAACCCACGGAAAAATTCGTTTCTTTTGATCGCGTGTCGCGTAGCGACAAATGAATGCCTTCGCGGAAATGTCATTCGTCGCTACGCGACGTACTACGTTTTGTTGACTGTTCCGTGGGTTGAAACCCACGGCTACAATCACTTGTCGCTACGCGACATACCGAGCCACAATTCACGCACCCAACCTTGCGCGTAGGCAACGAAATAGTGTTAAATAGTCGTTTGCTCTACTGAGCATAAATTTCAGCCGAGAGGAGGTGAGAAAACAATATGGCATCTATTTCCGTTAACATGAACGAATCGATCGAGTCGGCCCTGCGCCGCTTTAAGCGGAAAGTGATCAGTGAAGAGATCATCAAAGATCTCAAGAAACACGCTCATTTTATCCCTCCCGGTCAAAAAGCAAAGCTCAAATCGGTCAACGCACGTAAGCGCAACCGTCGCAGGTTCCGCCAACAGCGTCCGATGGGCGGTGGAACTGGCAATGGACCTTCGCGTCCGCCAATGGGACAGAACAGGTAATGAGTTACGAGAGTTTCGGAGTGCCAGAGTTGCAGAGTTTAAGAACTTTACAGCCTGGTGCTCCGATTTTTTTGCGAGTACATAGCTCCGCGGCTCCTTACTTCTGCAACTTTGGTACTCTGGTACTCTGTAACTCCGCAACTACCCGATGAACCGGACTCGAATTCTTTTAACTAACGACGACGGCTATCACGCTGAGGGCATTCTCGCTCTTGAGGCGGCTCTGAGCGATTTGGGCGACGTCTATGTCGTCGCTCCCGAATCAGAGATGAGCGGAGCTTCGCACAGCCTAACGCTCTCTCGGCCACTTCGCATCCGCCAGCGAAGCAAACGCCATTGGACAGTCGATGGCACGCCGACTGATTGCGTAACGCTCGCCCTCAACCAGATATTTCCGGCCGACCAACGCCCCCACATTTGCTGCTCCGGCATTAATCACGGAGCAAATCTCGGCGACGACGCAACGTATTCCGGCACAGTTGCCGGAGCCCTCGAGGCAACGATCCTCGGCGTTCCGGGGCTCGCGTTCAGCCTTGTAGCCTACCGCGATCACGACTTCACCGAATCGGCCCGCGTCGCCCGCGACGTGACCGAAAAAGCCCTCACCGAGGGCATTCCAGAGGGCACATTGTTAAATGTGAATGTCCCCAAAGGTACGCCCAAAGGGATCCGCATCACAAAGCAAGGATTCAAAAGCGCACGTCCGGTCATCAGCGAACACATTGACCCGCGTGGCAAGCTATATTATTGGATCGGCGAAGAACGCACCGGCTTTCGTGCGGATGGCGGAACCGATTTTGAAGCGATCGATGAAGGCTTTGTCTCAGTCACGCCGATGCGCAGCGATCTGACGAATCATAGCGCATTGGAGACTTTGAAGAATTGGAATTCATGAATTCGGCCAGGCAAATAACCGATGAGATGTCGTACCAGCGGCACGAAATGCTCGATTCGCTCCGCACGAAGTACGGTATTACCGACGAACGCGTTCTCGAAACAATGGCGAAGTTGCCGAGGCATCTATTTGTCCCGGCTGCTATCAAATCGCAAGCCTATAAGGACAATGCGTTGCCTATCGCGGGCGGACAGACGATCTCTCAGCCGTTTATCGTTGCAAGAATGACCGAGCTTCTCGGCCTGAACGGTACAGAAAAAGTCCTTGAGATCGGTGCAGGTTCGGGCTATCAAACTGCGATCCTCGCGACACTCGCAAGAAGGGTCTTTGCCATCGAGCGGCTCGATATACTAGCACGCGAAGCCGAACAACGCCTCGCATCGCTCGGATTTCGCAACGTCGTTCTCAAATCAGGCGACGGCACCAACGGCTGGGATGCGTACATGCCGTACGACGCCATCCTCGTCGCGGCCGGCGGCCCGGAGATTCCCGAACCGCTCGTAAGTCAGTTAAAGGTCGGCGGTAAGCTTGTAATTCCGGTGGGTCAGAATCGAGGTTCGCAGAATTTAATCCGGGTTACGCGAAAAGAGGGCGGTTATTCGCAAGAAAATTTCGGCCCCTGTGCATTTGTGCCGTTGATCGGTAATCATGGTTGGTAGGGCAACGTCAGAACCAGGAGCGGTAGCGACCGGGTTCCGAATGCCGGTTTTAAGAACCCAGTCGCTATCGCTCCCGGTTCTGACATACTATTTATGGATTCAATCGTAGATATTCTATACCAAGTCAAGGACTTCCTAAATCCAAAGTTCTTGATCGATTACATGCTCAACCTGCTGGGCGGGTATGTTTATTTTGGGCTGTGGTTTGTGATCTTTGCTGAGACAGGTCTGGCCGTGGGCTTCTTTTTGCCCGGTGATTCGCTGCTGGTCGTTTCGGGGTTGTTTGCCGCGGCTGGCAAGCTTAATGTTGGATTGGTGATGCTCGCGTTCTTTCTTGGTTCGGTGATCGGCGACAGCACCGGTTACTGGACTGGACGCTGGATGGGCAAGACGTTGTTCAATCGCGAAGATTCGTGGATATTTAAACCGAGCCGCGTTGAAAAGGCTCACACTTTCTTTGAAAAATACGGAGCAAAGACCGTTATACTGGCCAGATTTGTCCCGATCGTCCGCACCTTTGCTCCTATCGTCATCGGCGCGTCGGAGATGCCGTATGCGAAATTTTTGCCCTATAGCATCGCCGGCGGGTTTCTGTGGATCTGTAGCATGGTGCTCGCCGGCTACTTCCTCGGCGGCGTGATCGAAAATGCTCTCGGTATCAAGCTCGAAGATCACATCGAGAAGGTCGTAATTGTCGTCGTCTTTCTTTCGCTGCTGCCGCCGATCATCGAGGTGCTCAAACACAAGTTCGGCAAGAAGCCGGACGTGATCGATGAGATGATCGAGGTCGTCGAAGACGACAGTAAGCCAGTGTAGAACGTAGGTTGACTTAGCCGTCTTCGTAACCTACACTCAAATTCTTGATTGACGGGGCGTAGCGCAGTCTGGTAGCGCGCACGGTTCGGGGCCGTGAGGCCGGAGGTTCGAATCCTCTCGCCCCGACCATTACTAAAAAAAGGCAGTTTGGATCGCTCCAAACTGCCTTTTCTCTTACCTAAACCAACGGCGATCAAAACTTAAATCGCAGACCGGCAGTGAAATTTCTGCCTGTACCGTCGATGCCCCAGCTTGGGTTGCGGTGGTATTGGTCGAGTATATTCTCGAACGCCCAGAAGAATTGCGATTTCTCATTGATCACAATACCGCCACGGAGGTTAGCGAGGCCGTATCCGGGCAATTCGCGGGTCATCGGAGAGGTCGCAAACGCAGGCCCGAGTACGCGGGTCAAAACCTGCGTAATATTCTCGTTCGTTGCCCGCAGCGTGTACTGACCGACCGCCTGATTACAAGTATTTGCAGCATTAAAGGTCAGGCCGAGTACGCACGCACCGCGACGGAAGTAGTTTTCGATCTGCGCACGCGATCGTGTGGCACCGGTGCGTCGGTCAGCCAGGTCACCAGACGAGAGCCGATCCTGACGACCGGCAAAACTACCGTATGCCTCCACCCAGAATCTCTTCCAATCGTGCCGCAGACTCAGGAAAGCGGTCGGCGGCGGTGTTCCGCCTTCTATATTCGGAGGTACGCCCTTCGCTTTGTCCTCGGCCTTGCTGTATGTGAAATTACCTTTAAATTTCAGCCGATCCGTCAAACGCGCTCCCATTTCATACTCGACGCCCAATATCTTTGCATCAGTAAAGTTGGTGCGAACTAAAACCGGATTCGCCGACGCCGCGACAAACACGGTACCGTTCGCGTTTTGCGTCGTAATTACGTCGCTGCCGAGCAGACGTCCGACGGCACCAGCCGGTAGGATCAAGGCTTGCTTTACGATCGCTTTATTTATGTCGAGGCGGAACACAGTGAAGGCGGCATTCACACGGTGACGGTCGTAGCGAACACCGAAATCATAATTATTGCTGATCTCCGAACGCTGTTTCGCCACCGGCAATCCCGTCGAGACAGCATCGGCTCCGGCAGTCGTTCCGACCGTGCCGTTGTACGCCTGAGCGGTGATGTGATCGACCTCAAATCCGTCGCCCGTCAATCCGAGCGTGCCAAGGTCTGTGATATTCGGATAGCGGAATCCGCGACTGTAGTTGAAAACGACGCTGAAATTGTCATTTGCCTTGACCACCGCACCGATGCGTCCGGCGACACCGCCAGTCGTCAATTTATCGCTGATCCAGAGTTGACGGCCGGCAACTACAGGAGATTTTGAGCCGTCAACGTTGTAGGACATTCCCGAGTAACGCAGTGCCCCGGTAATTCGAAGCCGATCCGGGATGGCGTTCCATTGATCTTGAATAAACACGCCGCCCGAGCCAAACGTCACTTCGTCGGGCACACGCGGACGTGACAACAGTACCGCCAAGGTCGTGCCGCTGACTGTGTAAGCGGGGGCGTTAACCCTTTCGCGATAAAAATCGCCGCCGATCAGGAATGTATTGTTTCGAAAGCGTTTATCGAGGAACGAGCTAATGCCCCAAGTATTCGTCCTCTCGTACTGGTGCGTAATATCGCCAAACGGATTGCCCTGGCCGCCTTGATTGACCCGCTCTTCACGTTGGCTATTAAAAGATCCTGTTACCGAAAAGCTGTCGAACGGCCCGATTCGCTGAGTCGCATAGCGAAGATAGCCAAAATCGAGCATCAGGTTACGCAGATCGGCGATAAGATTGCCATCACCACCTACAAGCTGGTCAAAACGCTTGCCATCGTCCTGCTGGCCGCGTTGGTAGTAGAAAACCAACTGCTGATCGTCCTCGGGTGAATAATTGATACGCGTCGTCAGCCCATATTGATTGAAGCCCGTGTTCGGACTGCGATCGTAGAGTATCGTGGATGGCAAACCGAGAAATCGTGTGATCGCCGAATGCGAGTCGACACCGTCGGCGGTGCGAATATCGCCGATCTTACGGCCGTACAAATTCACGTAACCGCCAAAATTTTTGGTGCCGTAGCTCACGAGTCCCGATGAGCCATAACTTTTGTCCGCCGAGCTAAACGTCGGGTTAAACTCTCCGTGCCAGCCCGAATCGTCCGCACCGTAGATCGGATTCTTTGATATAAGATTGACCGTGCCCGCGAGCGAGTCTGAGCCGTACTGTGCGCTGTTTGGCCCGCGAATAACCTCGATAGCCTGTAAACTGCTTCCATCATTAAGGTTGAAAAACGTGTTGATACCGCCACGCTGGCCGCCGTGCGTATAGCGAACGCCATCGACGTAATTGACGACGTTCTTCCCGGTGAGGCCGCGAATAGTGATCGCTCCGATCGTCGGGCTGGTTCGTTGATAATTAAGGCCGACCTCTTCGCGGGCCGCTTGTGCCAGAACGGATGTAGCTCGCTGCTGAATGCTGTCCTGTGTAATGACATTTACCGGTTGAGGAACATTTTTCGTCTCTTCCGCGCTGCCGATCTCAGCAGACACCGTTACCCGTGCCTCTCCAACTTCGAGTGAAACATCGGTGTTGCCGCCCGCATTTACCTTTTTAGTTGCAACACGAAACCCGTTCGCGGCGACTGAAAGATCGTATTCGCCAGAAGTAAGTCCGTGCAACGAGAATGCACCATTCCCGTTCGTGACAGTCGTTACAGATGCACGAGTCGAGACCGCGTGGGCCGTTACACTAGCACCGGCTATCGGATCGCCGTTCTGATCCTTGACCGTTCCCGTAATACGATCCTGACCGTAGGCCTGCGCGGCAGAGGCCGCAACAAAACAAATACAAAGCAACGAAAAGCGAATCGAAATTCTCATGAGTTTTACCCGGAAAAATGTATTTTTTTGCGAAAGAAAATTAATAGTAGACCCGTCGAGGTATCTACTACCAACGCTCGTACATATTCTGGAATATTTATTCGCTCTGGTAGGTTGCGACGCTCGTCGGCGTCTCGTAGCAGCGGACCTTGTAAACGCGAACGCGTTCGTCGCCGACGCGTGAATTTAGGTATTCGTGAAAATATTTGGCAATATTCTCGGCGGATGGATTTAGTTCCTCGTCGAAGGGCGGAAGTTCATTGAGATTTCGGTGATCAAGATACTTTACGATCTCGTCTGCCGCCGTCTTGAGATCGCCAAAATCGATCAGCAGGCCGATGTTGTTAAGTTCCTCGCCCTTGGCAAAGATCTCGATCCTGTAATTATGGCCGTGCAGATTCTCACACTTCCCCTTATAGCCACGCAGCTGGTGAGCACTCGAGAAATTGCGTTCGATCATTACTTCGTAAAAAGCAGACATCTACCAAATTATATCGTACGCCTATGATTTCTGAAATATCTCGCCAACCTCATCGAGGTCACCCGTGATGCGCATTCTCGGCAGACTTGCAAGAAAATCGCGTCCATACGACTTAGTTCGCAGTCTCGGATCTAAAATCGCGATGACGCCGTGGTCGGTTCGACTGCGAATGAGGCGGCCGATGCCTTGTTTTAGGGAGATGACAGCCTGTGGGACGCTGTAATCGAAGAATGAGCGGCCGCCGTTCTCGTCGATAAATTTCGAACGGGCGGCGACGAGCGGGTCGGTTGGGACGGCGAATGGGAGCTTGTCGATGATAACGCACGAAAGCTGCTCCCCGCGAACATCAACGCCCTGCCAGAAACTTGATGTGGCAAACAAAACGGCATTCGGCGTCTCGCGAAATTTCTCTAGCAAACCGGTCTTAGACATTGTTCCCTGCAAAAAACAGGGATAACCGACCCGCGACGAGACCAGCTCAAACAACGCCGCCATCGACGAATTGCTCGTACACAGCACAAATGCATGACCCTCGGTCACCTGCAAGATCCGCACGATCTCAGCCGCGGCCATCGACGGGAACTCAGGCGCACGCGGGTCGGGCATACCCATCGGAAGGTAAAGTACGGCCTGTTTCTCGTAATCAAACGACGATGGGGCAATAAGCGTATCTGTCGTTGAAGCCGATAGGCCGAGGCGGTCGCGGATGAAATTGAAGCTGCCGTTTGTTGAGAGCGTCGCAGATGTGAGCACACATGTGTCCACTTTCTCAAAGAGCTTTTCCTGCAAGAGCGTCGAAACATCGACCGGCGAAGCCTGCAAAAAGATACCGCGGCCGCGACGTTCGAGCCAATAAACGAAGTTTCGATCTGCCTGTTTGACGATAAAACCAAGATCGAATCTCGCCTGCCGCACGCGGCGAACAACGCTCTCCGCCTCTGGGATCTTTTCGGAGAACACATCCGATGCCGACTCGACAGCACGAAATGCTTCATCGAGTGCGAAATACGCCTCGCCGAGTGCTGTCGGATGATCGTCACCATCGACGCCTCGCGCGGACAACTGCGAATCGACCAGCGGAAATCGCCCCTCAGCGTCGCGTGCCTGACGAAATCGCAGCCAAAATTGCTCGGTCACAGCGTTGACCCGTGAGCACGCTTTCATAATTGACTGCACGGCCATCGCGTCGGGGATCGGCAGCGCCACCGCGTCGCGGACAAGTTCGTCGAACTGAAAATTGGATACCTGAAAACCAAAATAATCCGCCGCAATGTCCTCGATAAGGTGAGCCTCGTCGAAAATGACGGTCGAGTAATCAGGTATTACTTTGCCAAACTGATTGCCGCGAACGCTCAAGTCGGCAAAGAACAGGTGATGATTGACGATTACTATGTCCGCATTTTCCGCGCGTCCACGCATTCTGGTAATAAAGCACGGCTCGTAGTCGGGACACTTTTGACCGATGCACGTGTCACCCTTGGCGTTGATCCGGCTCCAGAAACTGAGATTTTCGGGTAGATAGGTCAGTTCGGCACGGTCGCCGGTCTGTGTCTCGCGTGACCATTCGCGGACCTCGCGAAAATGATCGACCTCATCCACGCCGTCGAGCATTGGCTGGTCGTCGGCACGTTGGAGCTTGTAAAGACAGGCGTAATTTGCCCGCCCTTTCATATATGCGGCCGAGAATTTCTTTGGCATGATCTGCTGCAGAAAGGGCACGTCCTTTTCCATCAACTGCTCCTGCAGATTCTTTGTGCCGGTCGAGATAACGATGCGTTTCTTCTTTTCGATCGCCGCGTTAATCGCCGGCACGAGATACGCGAGCGTCTTGCCGGTTCCAGTTCCGGCCTCGACGATGAGGTGGCGTTTATCGCGAATAACACGCGCGATCGCCTCGGACATCTTGATCTGGCCTTCGCGATGCTCGTAGTTCTCGTGCGATTTAGAGACAAGTCCGCCGGGGCCGAATACGCGATCCAGTAGCTCTGATTCAGATTTTTGCGTTTTGCCGACGGGCATTTTTTTGACTACGCACCGCCTTTTTGGTTCAATGAGGCGTTGATATTACTTAATTTTGTCGAAACCGAAGTTAGATTATCCGACGAACTAATATCATAGTTCGTTCGTCTAAGTATCCGAAACGATAAGCCGACTTTTAGAGAATTCATGACTTTGCTACCTTTCCTGCGCATCAATCGCGGCGTTATCGCCACACTTTTCGTATTAGCGCTCATTTCGGCGGTGGCCGCTATGCCGTTCGTTTTTCGCACGCAGGCCGCGTTACCGCCGACCGTTGGTGCGTTGCCGAACTACGATATTCGCAGTGACAAAGTGGCAAAGTCGGTGCTCGATTCTTTTCGCCAGAATGCGGGGCGACGCGAAACGTCGGCGATTGAATTTCAGGAACAATTTTCACGTGCGGAAAGCGAGCTGCGCCGAGACGTTCCAACTCTTTCGACGGTTTACAACGACGATCTCCGGATCCCAGAGGTCATTGCCACTGATGTGAAGCAGGGCAAGGCATTCCTCTCGCGGCCTAGTTCACAGAAACGGTCGGATATTCTTAAAGCTTTCTTGCGCGACAATTCAGAGTTGATCGGAGCCAGAACAAATGAGATCGATGAACTAAAGGTCGCCGCCGATTACACAAATCCCGACGGCAATCTTTCGTATGTCGAGCTAAATCAGGAGATAAATGGCATCCCCGTTTTTCGCGGCGAGGTGAAGGCTGGATTTACCAAGGCTGGCGAGATCATTCGCGTCATTAATAATCTCGCTCCTGGCCTCGGCGGTGCTGTGGTCTCAGCCAACTTCGGCGATGCGTCCGCAGCTGTGAGTGCGGCGGTGAGACACATCAATGTCGATCCGGCGAGACTTGATATAACGTCAAACAGGTCGAACACTGATCTTAAATCCACATTCGGCACCGGCGATACTGCAACAACGGCCGAAAAAATGTACTTCCCGACCGAGCCGGGCGTGGTTGTCCCGTCTTGGCGTGTCCTGATTTGGCAGCCCGCGAATGCTTATTACATTCTCGTAGATGCAAACGGCACGATGCTCTGGCGTAAGAATATAACCGAAGATCAAACGCAGCCCGCGACCTACAATGTTTACGCCAATCCCAGCGCGATGATCAATATCGCACACAGCCCGTTTCCCTTCTCGCCGGGGCCGTTGTCGCCCGCCGGTCAGCAGGGTGCCGCGATCTCGCGCACCAACGTCACGCGGATCGGTAACGAACCGCCTTACACATTCAACAATCTCGGCTGGATCCCTGACGGCAGTTTTATCACCGACGGCAACAACATTCAGGCCGGACTCGACCGCGACGGCACAGACGGCGTTGATCCGAATAGTGAAGCCTTTAGTAACACGCGCCTTTTTTCATACGCTTATCAGCCCTTCAATCCCAACACCAACAGCGGTGATGTTCCTGTTCCGGCCACACAGACATATCCCGGTTCGGCTTTTCAGCAGGGCATCATCACTCAGCTTTTCTATACCGCGAACTGGTTTCATGATGAAAGCTACCGTCTTGGCTTTACTGAAGCGGCGAGGAACTTTCAGAATACTAACTTCACCGGTCAAGGAATCGGCAGCGATCGCGTTCGAGGCGAGGGCCAGGATTCGATCGGATTCAACAACGCAAACTTCACCGCCGGTGCCGACGGCGTGCGGGGACGTATGCAGATGTTCCTGTTCTCGGGGCCTAATCCGGACATCGACGGCAGCCTCGATGCCGATGTAGTTATTCACGAACACACGCACGGTCTTTCGAGCCGCCTTCACGGCAACAGCTTGGGCCTTTTTAACGATATGTCACGCGGAATGGGCGAAGGCTGGTCGGACTTTTATGGGATGGCGATGCTCTCGACGCCAAACGATCCGATCGACGGCCTCGCGACTAACGGCGCGTATGTGACCTACCTTTTTCAGGGCGAATTGAATAACGCATATTACGGCATTCGGCGTTTTCCGACAGCGATCAAGACCTCGCTCGGCGGGCCAAACAGCCGTCCACACAATCCGCTCACCTTCGCTGATATCGATTCGACGCAGCTAAACATCTCGGACGGTGCATTTGCACCACGTACCGACGGCACTTCCGATCAGGTTCACAACGCAGGCGAGATATGGTGCGCCGCTCTGTGGGAGATCAGAGCCAGAATGATCCAGCGGCTTGGCTGGGAGGTCGGAAATCGACGCATCTTACAGCTCGTCACAGACGGAATGAAGCTCGCCCCGCTATCGCCGACGCCGATCACCGAACGCGATGCGATCGTCGCGGCAGCATACGCGACGGGAAATGCGACCGATGTTGCCGACATCTGGGCCGGATTCGCGATTCGCGGACTTGGTGCTGGTGCCAGTATTCAGAATGTTGGCGGAACGTCGACCAGCGGAACCGGAACGGCCCGCGTGACGGAAGCGTACAATGCACCAAATCTATATCAAACACCGGCCATTACCGTCAGCGACGCGATCACCGGCGATAACGACGGCTATCCTGAGCCGGGCGAGACCGTCGTGATAAACATTCCGCTTACCAACTCGACCGGAATTACAGCTACCAACGTTCAACTCGTTGTCGTCGGCGGAAATGGTTTCATTCCGGTCTATGGCACGATGGAAGGTGCGTCTACCAGGACATCAGGTGTGGCCTACACGATCCCGGCCGGTGCGCCGTGCGGCGGCACTATTCAGGTCACATTCAACGTCACGAGCAGCCTCGGCCCGGTGAGTTTTACGCGCTCGATATTTGTCGGCAAACCGGCAGCGACCGTTGCGTCGGAGAATTTTGACGGTGTCACAGCTCCGGCATTGCCAACCGGCTGGTCCGCAACGCCGACCCTCGGCGGCATTAACTTCGTTAATTCAACCTTGGCCCCCGACTCGGCCCCGAACGCAGCGTACGCCATCAATGTGACGACAGTCGGAGGCGGCTCAGACCTCAGCCCGCCGCCCATATCCGTTACTTCCGCGAATGCGACGATGACGTTTCGCCATAGTTTTAATACGGAAGCCCGTTGGGATGGCGGCGTGATCGATATGAGCGTAGCCGGCGGCCAATGGCTCGATTTCAAAGCCGCTGGCGGCATTTTCCTTCAAAACAGCTATAACGGTATTAACAGTGCCGGCAACAACAATCCGGTCGCCAACCGCGAATCATGGACCGGCCTTTCGACACCGCCGACCGCCGATTACATCACAACTGTCGCACAATTTCCTGCTGCCGCGAACGGTAAGATCGTCCAGCTTCGTTTTCGCTTCGGATCTGATAACAACACCGCTGGCGAGCTGCCAAATCCGGGCTGGTTCATCGACAATGTTTCGCTGTCGGGTGCAGGCTTTGTCACCAGTTTTGCGTGTGCGGGCGGCGGCGTTCCGACGAGGGCCGATTACGATGGCGATGGCAAGACAGACATCGCGATCTTTCGTCCGTCGGATGGCAATTGGTGGTTAAATCGATCGCGTGACGGCCTGACGGTCGTGAATTTTGGCCTCGCCGGCGACATCCCGACACCGGGTGATTTCGATGGAGACGGTACGTCTGATATCGGCGTGTTTCGGCCATCGAGCGGAACCTGGTTCCGTTTGAACAGCATCAACGGCACCGTTTCGGTAGTTGGTTTTGGCATCGCGGGTGACATACCGCAGGCCGCCGATTTCGACAACGACCGAATGGATGACATTTCAATATTTCGTCCGTCGACCGGGACGTGGTGGCGCCAAAACAGTACTAACGGCCAGTATCTCGCGATCGGCTTTGGCCTAAATGGCGACCGCCCGGTGGTTGGCGATTACGATACCGACGGCAAGGCCGATGTCGCCGTTTATCGTCCCTCAAACGCGTCCTGGTACATTCTCAACAGCACCACCGGTCAGACACGCGTCGTCAACTGGGGCCTCAGCGACGACATCCCGGCAAACGCCGATTACGACGCCGATGGACGCGACGATATAGCTGTTTTCCGGCCATCGAGCGGTGTCTGGTACATACTCAAGAGTACCGATCTGCAGGCCCAAGTACTCGCGTGGGGCCAAAATGGCGATACGCCGGTCGCGGGCGATTACAACGGCGATGGCCGCGACGATGTGGCCGTTTTTCGGGCTGGTGTCTGGTACATTTATTTTGCGACGAACGGCACGTTTACGATCACGCAATTTGGCACGGCCTCAGACACGCCGATACCACGAAAACATATCCCGTAGGATGGTTAAACATTGTTATATTCTCTTGACAATAAGACTGTGTGAATCTATCGTTTAAACAGACCTTTTCCAGACTTTGCGGTGTCTCTAAGCGTCAAAATGTCATTGTCCTGACCTTTATTTAAGGGAAAATTTCTTATGAAGACCGTGTCCCGTCGATCTACGTACGCCAAGCTCTCATTTATCGTTGTTTTTGTCCTGACCTTTTCCGCCGTTTGGCTGGCGGGGAAACAAAGGCCGGCCGGAGCCTCGGCCCAAGGGCCGTCGCCGTCGCACACCGATGCGCCGTTGGAAGATAACTGCACGTCTTGTCACGTTTCGTTTCCGGTCAATAGCGGCGGCGGCAGCGTCCAGATCGGCGGCTTTCCGCACGATTACATTCCGGGACGCGCCTATAACGTAAGCGTTACAACAAATCACACGGACGCGGTCATCTATGGATTTCAGCTTACTTCGATCGATTGGCTCGGTCGCGGCGTCGGAAATTTCACGCCTTTGAACGGACAAAGTCCGGCCCAGACCCAAACCATGAACGGGATCGTCCTCGGCAATATTCGACAGTATATCCACCACACCATCGACGGCCTGATCCCCACAGTATTTAACACAAAGACGTGGAACTTCACATGGACCGCACCCGCGACACGCGTCGGGAAGATCCGCTTTTTCGCAGCTGGAAACGGGTCGAATAGCGACGGCGGGCCCAGCGGCGACAATATTTACACTAATTCGACCGCCAGCCTCGCAGGATCGGCCGTGTCCAATTTCACCAACGATTTTCAGAGCGATCTGGCCATCTACCGACCCTCGACAGGTGCGTGGTACAGCTATAATCTCGAAAATGGCACGTTTAAGATCGTAAGTTGGGGGCTACCTAACGACAAGATCGCTCCGGGCGACTACGACGGCGACGGCGTTACAGACTATGCCGTATTCAGGCCTGCGACGGGCGTTTGGTATCTCAATCAGAGCACAGCCGGTATCGCCGGTGCCACGTGGGGACTCAATGGCGATATACCGGTCGCAGCTGATTATGACGGCGACGGAAAGACCGACGTCGCGGTTTTCAGGCCGTCAAATGGCACCTGGTACATTCTAAGATCGACCGGCGGCTTTACCATCGTCAATTGGGGCCTCGCCGAGGATAAGCCCGTGCCGGCCGATTACGATGCCGACGGAAAGACGGACATCGCGGTTTTTCGCCCATCGACCAGCGTTTGGTACGTGCTCAAGAGCGGTGGCGGATTTACGGTAACCGGCTTTGGAACGACTGGCGATAAAGCCGTTCAGGGCGATTACGACGGCGACGGCATGGCCGATCTCGCTATCTATCGTCCCTCAACCGGCCAATGGTGGCTCTGGAGGACGACCCTGGGCATAACCGCTCTGGGATTTGGCCTCGCTGCTGACATCCCGGCACCCGCCGATTTCGATGCCGACGGC
>JANPDK010000197.1:0-11438 GCA_031431415.1 Acidobacteriota bacterium
TGTGCGAGATATGCTGCTGCCGCAGGATGTTGCCATATATCGTGCATTGGCTGGCGGGGTCACGGCGGCGCTTCTGCTTCACGGTTCGGCGAATCCGATCGGCGGGCAGAGTGCGACGGTGAAATTCAAATATGGCCGGCCGGTTGAGGAATTTCCTATTGAGGGTGCACCGCTCGGTATCAAATTTGCACTTGGCGAGAATGTTAAACGTTCGAGCTCTACGCCGCAGCCGGGCCAGACCCTTCGTTATCCGCGAACGCGTATGGGCACGATGGAAGTCATCCGCGACGCTTTTATTCGTGCTCGCGAATACAAGCAATCGTGGGAAGATTTTCGTGCGAAAAAAACACGTACGCAGCCCAGAAAGGATGAAGAACTCGAACCGCTCGTTGAAATACTCGAGGGCAAACGCAAAGTGCATTGTCACGGCTACCGCTCGGACGAGCACCTGAATATCATGCGTGTGGCCGAGGAATTTGGCTTCAAGATCGGGACGCTTCAGCACGGACTCGAGGCGTACAAGATCGCTCCCGAGATCGCCAAACATGGTGCGGGCGTCTCTATCTTTACGGATAATTGGAGTTACAAGCTCGAGGCTTACGACGCGATACCGTATAACGCCTACATCCTCTGGAAAAATGGCGTGACCGTCTCGATCAATTCCGACTCGAACGAACGCATGCGCCGGCTGAACATCGACGCGGCAAAGGTAATGAAATACGGCGGCGTTCCAGAACAGGACGCTCTCAGAATGATCACGCTCAATCCGGCCAAACAGCTTGGCATCGATAACCGCACCGGTTCGATCGATGTCGGCAAAGATGGCGACCTCGTTATCTGGTCGGGACATCCGCTAAGTGCCTATTCGGTGGCAGAAATGACGATCATCGAGGGCGATGTGTATTTTGACCGTTCGAAAGATCGCTCGATGCGGACCGATCTGGCAAAAGAGCGTGAGACGCTCGAGAAACTCGATATGAATCGTGCTCCCGGCAGCGGCGGAACACCGCCACGCGTGCCAACCGAACGCCTTCGCGGCGATCTCGATGATGCAGAACGCGATGGAGGAAACGACCGATGAATTCAAAATTGAAAATGCAAAATGCAAAATTTGGCGTGCTTACGCTGGTTGCTCTGCTGGTTGGTGTAGTCGGCTCCTTTGCTCAAAGTGACGGTGCACAGCAGAATCGAACCGGACGGGCCGGGACGTTTGCGATCGTCGGTGCGCGGATCGTTACGGTTTCGGGAGCGGTCATCGAGAACGGCACGGTCGTCATACAGAACGGTAAGATCACTGCCGTCGGCGCCGGAGCGCCAGTTCCTTCGGGTGCCGAGCGGATCGATGGGAAGGGCCTTTCGGTCTATCCCGGCATGATCGACGCGTCGACAAACATGGGACTCGTCGAGGTCGGCCAGGGGGCAAATGCAACGGTCGATGTGCAGGAAGTCGGCAATTACAACGCAAATGCAAAAGCGATCGACGGCGTTAACCCGCATACTTCGCATATCAACGTAACCCGCGTTGACGGTGTGTTGACGGTATGTTCGGAGCCGACTGGCGGGATCGTTTCAGGTCAGGCGACCGTTATTAATCTAAACGGTTCGACGCAGTCCGAGATGGCCGTAATTTCCGAAGCAGCCTTGATGATCAATTTTCCTCGCGTTACGGGCGGCGGTGGGTTTGGCGGCTTTGGCGGAGGTGGCGGCGGGCCTCAGGTTGATTTCAATGAGTTGATCCGTCGTCGCGATACGGCTGTCGAGGAACTCAAAAAGACTTTCCGCGATGTCGAACGCTATGCCCGCATGTCCGAAGCGTATGCCAAAGACAAGGGCCTTCCGATGGTTCCGATGGACCGCAATTTCGAGGCGATGATCCCGTATGTTCGCGGTCAAAAGCCGATCCATTTCACCTCCGAGCGGGAGCGCGACATTCGTGCGATCGCAAAATTCGTCAGTGAAATGAAGGTCAAAGGAGTCATCGTCGGCGGCCAGGAAGCCTGGAAAGCGGCCGATGAACTCAAGAAAAATAACATCGCCGTCATCTACACGAATATTTTCAACCTTCCGGTACAGCAGGACGACGGTTACGATTATCTCTACGAAGCTCCGTCGCTGATGCAGAAAGCAGGCGTAAAATTTGCCATCTCGACCGGCGAAGGCGGCGGAAACATTCGCGAACTGCCGCTACAGGCAGCGATCGCCGGCGGCTACGGACTCGGAAAAGAAGAAGCTCTCAAATCCGTCACGCTCTATCCGGCCCAGATTCTCGGCATCGACGACCGACTCGGCTCGATCGACGTCGGCAAAATGGCAAACCTCGTCGTCACCGACGGCGATATGCTAGACGCCCGCACCAAGATCAAACACATCTTCATCGCCGGCCGGATGATCCCGCTCACCAGCAGGCATACGGATCTGTTCGACAGCTTCAAAGACCGGAAATAAGTCGGCCACAAAAAGCACAGAGGGCGCAAATTAGGGATCCCTATTTTGTGTCTTTTGTGCTTTTTGTGGCTAATTTTTCTGAGGTATCTTTGCGCCGTCTTGGAAGAATTCAAGCGAAGCAGAATTCAAACAATAACGCTGTCCGGTTGGCGGTGGGCCGTCGGGGAATACGTGGCCTTGATGACCGCCACAGCGGGCACAGCGGATCTCGACGCGGCGCATGCCGTAGGCGTTGTCATCGATATTTGTGAGGTGTTCTTTGTCGAACGGCCTATAGAACGAAGGCCAGCCGGTGCCGGACTCGAATTTGTGGTTTGAGCTAAAAAGCGGCAGACCGCACAAACGACAAGCATAAGTGCCGTCCATTTTATTGTCGAGCAAAGTTCCGCAAAAAGCGGGCTCGGTGCCGTGGTTGAGCAAGATGCGATGTTCCTCTTCGCTGAGGTCCTGAGCGAGGCGATCGATGGCTTCGTCGGTGAGCGGGGTGATGTCGTAGCCGGTGTCTGATGTTTCCATATTAATTCCAAATATCGCTGCGGCGTTATCGGGGCTTTCCATATCCACGCCGGAATCTATATATAGCGTGCCGATGAAGGCAACGCCAAGCAAAACCTCTGAAAATCGACCAACGCCGTGGCCGCTCGGCAAAAGTCCATTTTCAGTGATGGCACTGGCAAGGAACCACAGGCCAATCAGCGCCCAAAAGATACATAAAAACTTCATGCCTAAATCCTCCCAAAAAAACTTTTGATCGTGCTAGCTTCGATGAAGCATTGTGTTTATGAACAGACCAAGCGGTCCAGTTCTATCCCCACCAAAACGAAGTGGCGATAATGCAATACAACCCGATTAGAGCGAGGCCTTCGAGCCAGATCGATTCTCCGTCATAGACGATGAATGCATTGACTATCGCTGCAAGAGCGAGCGACGCGACAAGCATTGGCGGCAATACAAGTGTCAGAATCGAGCCGCCGAGAACGAACGAGAGTAAGACCAGGATCGGTATCAATCCCAGAGCGATCTGCAGTGAGCTATTGAGCATAATGCTCACGGCGTAGTCGGCCTGATTTCGCCACGCAAACTGGATGCCGACAATATTTTCGATCGAGTTTCCGGCGATCGCGACGACAACCAAGCCGGTAAAGGCTTCGGAGAGGCCAAACTCGGTCATGACCGGCTTGAGCGACGCGACAAACCAATCCGAGACAAAGGCCGCTCCTATTCCGGCGCACGCCAAAACGCCAATCGCGAGCCCCATCGACCATTCAGCGTGGCCCATTTCTTTTTCCTGAGAAACGACAGCGGGATCGCCCTTTACCGAAAAATAGATGTTCGCAACCAACAATATCAGAAGAACGATCGCGGAAACGATATCGAGCGTATCAACGTGGGCTTCGGCAGGAGTGTGCAGCTCCTTGGCGAGCGTCGGGATCATTAACGCCGCGACGGCAAGGATCATGAGCGTCGCAATCATTTTCGGCGGCTCCGAACGGAATCGCTGAGTGCCATTCTTAAGGCCTCCGAGAAAAAGCGCAAGACCAAACACCAGCAATGCGTTTCCAAGGATCGACCCGATCAGAGCCGCCTGGACGAGTCCGACGAGGCCCGCTTTTAGTGCAAATATACACACAAAAAGCTCGGGTAAATTGCCAAGACTCGATTGCAAAACGCCGGTCGCTCCCGGTCCGAGACGGCTGCCGAGTTGCTCGGTGGCATCGCCGACGATCATAGCCAGCATTGCAAGAGCCGTTGCCGTAACGACAAATGCAACGATCGCGTTAGCATGGGCGTAGTGTAGGACGCCAGCGGCGATCGTCGCGAGAACGCAAAGGACGATCACTATTTTTTCTTTCTTTTGCATTTATTCGTTGTCGCTAAATACGCTCTTTTCAAGTTTGCGCAAACGGGAGGCCATCTCACCGAGCTTTCTAAAAGCAGCGGTCGAGCGGAGCCATTCGCGGTTGTCGAAGGCGGGAATGCCGGAGATGACCTTGCCTGGTTCGACGTCGTGTGATGTCGCTGATTTGGCGGTGATCACAGCGTCGTCGCCGACCTTTAGGTGTCCGGCGATGCCTACCTGGCCGGTGAGGATGACGCGTTTGCCGATGTGAGAGCTGCCAGCGAGGCCGGTTTGAGAACAGATCAGAGCGTCCTCGTCGATCGTACACGAATGGCCGATCTGGACGAGATTGTCGATCTTGGCTCCGCGTTTTATACGCGTCTCGCCGACTGAGGCACGGTCTATGGCGGTGTTGGCACCGATCTCGACATCGTCTTCGAGAATGACGCGGCCAGTTTGCGGTATCTTTAGCCAGCTTTTGTCTTCGTTTTTGGCATAGCCAAAACCATCCGAGCCGATCGTGGAATTGTTATGAATAATGCAGTTACGGCCGATCTCACAGTTCTCTCGAACGGAGACGCCTGAGTGGATCGTGCTGTCCTCGCCGACGCTGACACCATCGTAAAGCGTGACATTTGGCATTATTCTCACGCCGCTGGCGACGGTGCAGTTCGCCCCAATAACCGCATTTGCGTGAATCTCGACATTGTCAGAAACCCTGGCAGTTGGATCGATAACCGCTGCTGGATGCACAAAAGCTTTCAATTTCGGTTCCGGAAAGAAGAGCCGCATCGCGAGCGTGTACGCGACATATGCGTCCTTCGCACGTAAAACCGCAATATCTTCGCGGTCGATCTCCACACCATCATTCAGGTATATTGCCGACGCCTTTGTTGCAACGATCTGCGGTGTATATTTTGGATTCGCCAAAAACGTCACATCTCCAACGCCTGCTAGGTCGAGTCCTGCGGTCGACATAATTTCGAGTTCGCCGGCGCCTTGGGCGATGGTCGATGACGTTAATTGCGCGAGTTCGGATAGCTTCATTAGAATGTCCTTGAAAAGAATAGCAGCGCTATGTCACACTAGTTTTAGCAAACAAATTTGTCCGAACAAAGTTCCCCTGCTTTGATGCCCGCTACCCCGAACCCTTATTGCTTTATTTACAAGGAGTTACCGCCCAAATGAACGAAACAGCTTTAAATCAAACAGCACGAACGACGACCTCCGACGACTATATCAAATCCGAACGCCTCGGTTCCGTTCGCCAGGAACTTGTCGAGGGCCGACTCTCGTCGAAGCCCGCCGCCAATCGCCGTCACAATCTCATAGCGACCAATGTCGCCCTCGCGGTTGGCAGCCGCAATCAAGGCGGCAAATCCGAGATCTACGTTAACGGAATGATGGTCCAGCTCAACGCAAAGTTGGTCTGCTATCCGGACGTTGTAATCGTCAACGGCAATCCGTCGTTCACCGATTCGCGGGAAGACGTTCTCGTCAATCCGACGGTCGCAGTCGAGATCTTTTCGGGATCGACCAATCCGTTCGACAAGACACGCAAGCTCGAAAGCTACCTCGCCATCGCCAGCATCAAAGAATGCCTTCTCATTAAGGCCGACGAGATGCGTGTCGAGCACTATGCACGGCAAAATGCCAAACAATGGCTCTATCGCATCTACGACGAACGCGACGATGTCATCTCGCTCGACTCAGCCGGAGTCAAGATCTCGCTAGCCGAGATCTATGCTCATCTTAAGGTCAAGCCTGCCGAGATGAGTTCGAAGGCGATCAACTAACTACATCAGATTCACCGGATCGATCTCGACGAAAACGGTTCGCATGTCGCAGCCGTTTTCTTCGGCGTCAGCGATGGCAATAGCCAGCGTCTCGCGAAGGCCGCGACGCGTTGTTGCTTTTAGAATAATTTGGACGCGGAATTCGTTTTTCAAACGCGCGATCGATGCCGGTGCAGGGCCGAGAATGCGTGCGTGCTTCTGCGGGTTTGCGGCGTCGAGCGAACGGCGAAGAATGTTTGCGTTCTTAAACGACTCCGCATGATCGCGGTGCTTGATCATGATACTCGCGAGCACGTAAAACGGCGGATACGCCATTCGCTCGCGAAAGCGAATCTCTTCACGATAAAAGGCGTCGTAGTCCTGTTCCTTAGCATGCCGCAGTGCGTAGTGTTCCGGATAATAGGTCTGTATCAGCACGCTTCCAGACTTTTTGCCGCGACCCGAGCGTCCGGCGACCTGTGTCAAAAGCTGAAACGTACGTTCCGCCGATCTCATGTCTGGCAAGCCAAGCCCGATGTCGATGCCGAGCACGCCGACGAGCGTGACGTTCGGAAAATCGTGTCCTTTAGAGATCATCTGCGTTCCGACCAGCATGTCGAGTTGCCCGGCTTCAAAATCAAGCAGGATGTTATCCAGCTCGCCCTTGTGTGCCATCGTGTCGCGGTCGACACGGGCAATGCGCAGATCGGGAAACTTCTTTGTAAGCTGATCGGCGATGTTCTCGGTGCCTTCGCCGACGAAGTAGAGGAATTCGCTCTCGCACTTCGGACAGACCTTTGGCGAGGGCTCGCGGTAGTTGCAATAGTGGCATACCAACTGGTTATTTCGCCGGTGAAAGGTCAGAGTGATGTCGCAATTCTTACACTTAATTGTCTCGCCGCACGTGCGGCATAGGACGAACTGAGAGAAGCCGCGACGATTGAGGAGAATTATTATCTGTTCGCCTCGGGCGTGTGCTTCGCGGATCGCCGCAATCAGTTGCGGAGCGATCGCGACGTCTTTTCCCGCAACTTTGAAGACCTCACGCATATCGATAAGCTCGGCATTTGCGAGACCTCGTCCGCCGATGCGGTCGGGAAGTGCGAGGTACTTGTACTTGCCGCTCTGCGCGTTGTAAAACGACTCCATTGCTGGCGTTGCCGAGCCGAGGACGACGACGGCTCCGGCGAGATTGGCACGCATTACGGCAACGTCGCGAGCGTTGTAAAAAGGCGATTCGTGCTGCCGGTATGACGGATCGTGTTCCTCGTCAACGATCAAAAGGCCGATGTTCTCAAGCGGGGCAAAGACGGCAGAGCGCGTGCCGATCGCGATACGTGCGTCGCCACGACGAATACGTCGCCATTCGTCGAAGCGTTCACCGGCCGAGAGATTTGAATGCAGGATCGCCACCTCAGATCCGAAGACAGCACGCAAACGCCTTGAAAACACAGGTGTCAGAGCGATCTCCGGCACCAGCATCATCGCCGAACGGCCTTGGTCGAGAGCGAACCGCATTGCTCGAATATAGACCTCGGTCTTGCCGCTGCCGGTGACGCCGTGGAGAAGGAATGCTTTGTATTTGTCTGTGTCGCCGACCGCAACGATTATTGCGTCGAGCGCGGTTTGCTGCTCGTCGGTGAGTTCGAAATCATCCTTGTCAGGCAACGTGGCTTTCGCCAGCGGATCGCGCATTACGTCATCGACGAATATCTCGACGATTCCGCGTTTGGCGAGCGTGTTTAGCGGCGAGGCTCCGACATCGGCTTGATCGAGCACCGATGTGAAGAGCATTTCGCCGCTGTTTGCTTCGAGTAGATCGACGATCTTTTGTTGCTGGTCGGTGAGTGTTTTCTCTTGGGGCTCATTTTCATCGGATGGCTGGGCAAGGGTGCCCGCGTTCCGGCAAAGACGCACCGCCTTTCGGCGTTTCGGTTTTACTTTGTCGTTGTTGAGACCGGCTGGGAGTGATGCTTTGAGCATTTCGCCCCAGAAACTGGCGTAATAGTCAGCGGTCCATTGGGTGAGCTTCAGAATTTCAGGCGTGATTAGCGGCTCGGCATCGAGAACCTCGAGTACATCCTTGAGTCTTGATTCGTCGATCTCGATGCCAGCCGGAAGCTTGTGATGCAATTCGACGGCGTATCCGGTCAGATTTCGTTTTCCAAATGGCAGATTCAGGCGCGCACCAGTTTTGATCGTGCCCTGCATCGCTTCCGGAATGCGATAAGTGAACGCACGCCTGAGCGGCACGGGTAAGACGACCTCGACGTAGGCGGGAAGGTCTAAAGTTTTCGGCTCGAAATTCGACATTATTGCGGCTTCGAGACAAATGATAACCCGTCGGAACCTATAGACGAAAATAGGTGTCTAATAGGGCGTGCAACGCGAGGAAAATTCTTAACGCAAGGACGCGAAGTGGCAAAGACGCAAAGATAAGAATGCCAGCAAGGGCATTAGTCACCAAGTATCAATTTTCTTCCTTTGCGTCTTTGCTTCTTTGCGGCTTTGCGTTAAAAATTCATATTAACAATGGACGATATATTCAAACCTGAAGAAAAGAAACGTGGCATCAACAAAGTATTTATAGCGGCAATGCTGATCGGCGTCGTCGCGATCGGAGCGGTGATCTGTTACCTGTCGCTTACGCCGTCGATCGACGTGCAGACGGCCAAGATACTCGAAGGTGCCTATCGCGAGGGCTCGCCCGAATACGCCGAGTTAAACAAGGACATCATCATCTCGACCGACGACAAGACGGTTCAATCGCCGATGGCGACCGGGAAGATATCGATGTTTATTCATGGGAATATTCGGAATAAGGGCACGCGGACAATCAACATTCTTGAAGTGAGTGTATCGGTGGTAACGCAGTTCAACGACGTCCTGCGTACGCGGAATGTGTTGGTGGTGCCGGTTCAGCAGACGACGCTCGGTCCGGGTGAGACTATCCCGATCACGCTGACATTTGATGGCTTTAACAAGGACGACGATCGTGCAAATATCCGTTGGAAAGTAACGGCGATCAAAGCGAACTAGTTAATTCTTGCCCGGCCCATAAATCGCGCGACCGGACAACGCCCCTGTCATTTGCTGGCCGTCAAAAACGACTTCGCCATTCACGATCACGGTCGAAAATCCAACGGCATATTGGTGCGGTTGGTCGAATGTTGCTTTGTCGCCGACCGTATTTTCGTCAAAGATCACGAGATCGGCCGCGAAGCCCTCGCGGATCAGGCCGCGGTCGCGGAGGCCAAAGGTCTGGGCTGGTAGCGATGTCATTTTGCGGATCGCGTCCTCGAGAGTTATTAGCTTTAGTTCGCGGACGTATCGGCCCAAAACGCGTGCGTTATTGCCGTATCCGCGCGGATGCGGTACGCCCGAACCGAACGTACGCACGCCCGAATCCGAAGCGATCATGGTAAAAGGCTGTCGCATGATACTTTGGACATCGCCCTCATTCATCGAGTGATACACCATCGATGCTCCGCCTTTCTGGTACATTTCGAGGATCTGCTCTATCTGATCGTCCAGTTTATCCTTACTGCGAACTATTTTTGTGATCTCCTTAATATTCTTACCGTTGAATTTTGGCTCCGCCCTGTAACTCGCGACATTGGCGTACTCGTAGTCCTTAAAGCCGCGCTCCTTTAGCTCCTTTTTCATGTCGTCAAAGACCTTTTTGCGGGTCTCGGTGTCAGCGAGACGTTTTGTACCTTCGGCGCGGCCGCCGGCGAGCACCCAACTCGGCATCCGGGAGTCGAGCGAGGTGGAAGAGGCAGTATAAGCATATTGATCTACAGTCACGGTGAGGCCGCGATCGCGGGCGGCGGTGACGAGGCCGATAGTCGTCGGAGTTTTGCCCCAAAGGTTTTTGCTCGAGATCTTGAAGTGCGATATCTCGACGGGCATTTTTGCCTGTTCACCAATATTTATCGCTTCGTTGATCGCCTCGACAACGTGGGCCTCCTCGTTGCGGATGTGGCTGGCGTATATACCACCGAATTTGGCCGCCGACTTGGCTAGCTCGACAACCTCGTCGGTTTTAGCGAACGTACCCGGCAAGTAGATCAAACCGGTTGAAAACCCGACGGCACCATCCTTCATGGCCTGCTCGACGTAGCCGTTCATTCGTTGCTGCTCGTCCGGGTTCGGAGCACGGTTGTCTAGTCCGATGACTTTGGAACGAACCGTATTATGGCCGATGAGCGATGCGATATTTACCGCGAGCGGTTTTGTATTGATGCGGCCAAGAAAATCTCCAATGTCGAGGTCCGAGCCTCCGCAATTGCCGGTAACGAGCGAGGTCACGCCCATTCTGACGAAGTTTTCTGCGGCCGGCAGGTTATATACGTCCTCCGTGTGTACGTGAACGTCGATAAAGCCGGGAGCTACGATCTGATTCTTGGCGTCGATGTAATATTTGGCATCGGAACTGCTAAATCGTCCAACCTTAGCGATACGGCCGTCCTTGATCGCGATCGAGCCGCGAAACCAAGGGTTTCCGGCTCCGTCGATGATCCGGGCATTGCCAATGATAATATCGTAGGTTGCCTGCTGTACGAGTGCAGGAGTCGCGCCGCCAGCTAGAAATGAAATTAACACTACTAACGAAAAAAACCTTGCGTATCGCATAATACACTCCAAGTTCAGTCCAAGAACGAGGATTCGGAGCGGGCTTTCTCCTCTTCCTCATCCAAAAAAGCGTTGTGAAGCTGCACCGGATCGGTCTTCCGGCGCAGGCGTATGTTCAGGATCTCGACCAGAACCGAGAATGCCATTGCGAAATAGATGTAGCCCTTCGGTATCGTTTGATGAAAACCTTCGGCGACGAGCATTACGCCGATCAGCAGCAGGAACGAGAGTGCCAGCATTTTGATCGTCGGATGCCGTTGGACAAATGCTCCGATCGAGCCTGCAAACAGCATCATCGCAATGATCGAGATGACCACGGCCGTGACCATTATGTATATGCCATTTGAGCCGTAGGTGGTCGAGATCATGCCGACGGCCGTGATCACGCTGTCGAGCGAAAAGACGATGTCGAGCAGCACGATCTGTATGATAACGCTGACAAATCCGGCATAAGTCTTTTTCGAACCTTGGCCTTCTTCACCCTCGAGGCTACCGTGTATCTCATGAGTACTTTTCGCGATCAGGAACAGACCGCCGATCAGCAGAACAAGATCTTTGCCAGAAAAGCCCTTGCCCCAAATAGTAAACAGCGGCTCGACTAGGCCGATCACCCACGAAAGCGATAGTAACAGCAAAATGCGGATGCCAAGTGCTAAGCCGAGGCCAATATAACGAGCCTTTGCCTGCTGAGCGGGCGGCAATTTGCCTGAGAGGATCGAGATGAAAATGACATTGTCGATGCC
>JANPDK010000198.1:0-1903 GCA_031431415.1 Acidobacteriota bacterium
AACTCAGGATCGCCCGCCGTGCATACAAACAAGCGACCGCCGCCGGACCGCCGGCTGCCAGCCTGCGAGTGGAAGGCGAGGATCTGAAACACGCAGGCTGGCAGCCTGCGGTCCGACTTTCAGGCCACGATATTTTCTTCGACCCTCTCGCCCTGCCGATCTCGACCGGCATCGAGGAAGACCGTAAAAATGCGGTTGAGACGATCAACGCGATCAAGCAGATCCGCGAAGAATTGCCCGAGGCGAACATCATTCTCGGCGTTTCGAATATTTCGTTTGGTTTGAATCCGGCAGCACGCGTCGTTCTCAATTCGGTGTTTCTACACGACTGCGTCGAGGCCGGAATGAACTCCGCGATCGTCAACGCGTCGAAGATCTTGCCGTTGATGCGATTTAGCGAGCACGAGATCGACACCGCTCGAGATCTGATCTACGACCGGCGAAAATTCGACGGTGATATTTGCACATACGATCCACTCGGCGTGTTTTCGACGATGTTTGAGGGCAAATCGGCTAAGTCGATCAAGCCCGATATTTCAAACCTGCCGATCGAGGAAAAGCTCAAACACCACATCATCGACGGTGAACGCATCGGTCTGGAAGATTCGCTCAAGGTCGCACTAGAAACGTATCCGCCGCTTGAGATCATCAATGACATCCTGCTCGACGGTATGAAAACTGTCGGCGACCTGTTCGGTAGCGGCCAGATGCAATTGCCATTCGTCCTGCAATCGGCTGAGTCGATGAAGGCGGCGGTGAAGTTCCTCGAACCATTTATGGAAAAGGTCGAGGGCTCGAATAAAGGCGTGCTGGTACTCGCGACCGTTAAAGGCGATGTTCATGACATCGGCAAAAATCTGGTCGATATCATCCTAACCAACAACGGCTACAAAGTCGTAAATCTTGGCATCAAACAGCCGATCGATGAGATCCTGCGCGTCTGGGACGAGACAAAGGCCGACGCGATCGGGATGAGCGGTCTGCTCGTCAAATCGACGCTTATAATGCGCGACAACCTCGAATTGATGAACGAACGCGGAATCAAAGTGCCAGTAATTCTCGGCGGCGCCGCACTGAATCGTCGCTATGTCGATGCCGACTTGATCCCGCTTTATAACGGTAAGCTGTTCTACGCACGCGATGCGTTCGATGGTCTTTACGCGATGGATGAACTGACTTCCAAAGACGGTTTAAACGCAGAGGTCGCGGAGGACGCAGAGAAAACAAGAGCGGTGGCGGCTGACGGTTCCGAAAGCTCCCCTCCTTACGAAGGAGGGGTGGCACCTGCTTCGGGTGACGGGGTGGTTCTCTCGGACGCGACTATAGAAACCATCACCGACGCCGAAGACCTCGTCGGGGAAGACGCCAAACTTGGCAAAGCAGCGGCGCGCGTATCCACGCGTTCGAGCGGTGACACTACACATGTTACTCGCTCCGAGATCGCCGCCGATATCGAAAGGCCGAAGGTACCGTTCTACGGATCAAAGGTCGTCGAGATCACCGATCTGACAAAGGTTTTTGATTTCATTAACGAGACCGCTTTATTTAAGGGCCAGTGGCAGTACAAACAGGGCCGCAAGACGCCGGAAGAATACAAGGCGATCCTCGATAAGACCGTTTATCCTAAATTCAAGGAGATTAAGGCTCAGGCCATTCGCGAAAAGCTCCTCGAAGCAAAGCTTGTTTACGGCTATTTCCCATGTCAATCGAGCGGCAACGACCTTATCATTTATCACGACGACGAAAAGTCTGAGCGGATGAGATTTACTTTCCCTCGTCAGCCGATCGACCAACGCGGCGGCAAGAATCTGTGCCTTGCGGACTATTTTGCTCCTGTCGGACCGCAGGCTGCCAGCCTGCGTGTGTCGGAAACCCAAGACTCGCAGGCTGGCAGCCTGCGGTC
>JANPDK010000199.1:0-18162 GCA_031431415.1 Acidobacteriota bacterium
CCTCGGTCACGCCGTCGGCGACGACGGCTCGCATCTCGGCGATGCTGAGTTCAACGATCTCCCGCGTCTGCTCAGGCGAGCTTCCCGCAAAGATCGAGAACACGCCGCAGTCCTGGTACATCGACGCCGACGCACCGACGTTGTACGCCAGCCCGCGTTCCTCACGAACCTTTTGCCACAACCGGCTCGACGTCCCGCCGCCGATGATATTTGCAAGTAGATCGGCTGCATATCGGCGGTCGTCGGTAGCGGAGATGAATGGAGTCGCGATGACTAAATGTGCCTGTTCGAGATCCGCACGCTGCTTGATAACAATAGGAGCCGCCATGGTAGGAGGATTATTTAACGCTGAGGCCGCTGAGATTCCTGATGTTTCTTCGCTCTGCGTTCTTTGCGTGCTCTGCGTTGAAAACAGCGCTTCGTTCGCGAGTTCGACGATCTGAGAATGATCGACATTACCCGCAGCCGTAATCACGAGATTCGCGGCATTAAAAGCCCTCTCGTGATAATTTCGCGTAATTTCGTGGTTAAAACTCCTAACCGTTTCCGGCGTTCCAGCGATAGAAATTCCAAGCGGATGAGTGTTCCCAAAAAATGCCTCGCTAAAGATCTCGCCCAGATACTCCTCCGGCGAGTCCTCGATCATCTTCATCTCCTCAATGATGACGCGCTGTTCGGATTCGAGATCACTCTCGTCGAACCGCGGATTCACGAGCATATCCGCGATAAGATCGAAAGCTCGCGGCAGCTGGTCGTCGATGACCTTTATCGCAAATCCGGTTTCCTCGTGGGTAGTGAAAGCATCCAGATTGCCGCCGAGGCGGTCTTGCTCGATTGCAATGTCGAACGCCGTTCTCCGCGCCGTGCCCTTAAAAACCGTATGTTCAATAAAATGCGAGATGCCGTTTAGTTCTCTAGGCTCATGCCGCGAACCAACCCGGAAAAAGAATCCTAGAGTTGCACTACGAACCCCGGGCATTCGGTCGGTGAGAATTGTCAGGCCATTTGGTAGGCGGGTTTCTTGTATGTCTTCCTTCATTTAAGCGGACGGAAATAGTCCGATAGAGGAATTCTAACAGGATGGACAGGATTTACAGGATCGGAAAATTACCTTCCTATCCTGCTCATCCTGTATATCCTGTTTGAATTCCTGCATTTTACTTTGAGATCGCATTGAACAGACGGGGAACGTCGTCAACGATTGACCGCGATATTGCGGGCGTACGTCAGGAGAATGCTAACAGGATGGACAGGATTTACAGGATCGGGGAATTACCTTACTATCCTGCTCATCCTGTATATCCTGTTTGAATTCCTGCGTTTTACTGCGAGATCGCATTGAACAACAACGGAAACGTCGCTAACGATTGTCCGCGGTATTGTGGGCGGAAGCCAAACAATACGATCTTGCCTTTGCCGATGGTCACTTCGACGAGGGCCGCTTTGCCTGCTATTTTTTCAGCACCGAGGGCCCAGCCGGACAATAGGACGCTTTTTGGATCGGATGGGTAGCGGGCGATCACTCGGATGCTTGCGACGTCGCTGATGTCGGTAGGGCGTTTCATATCGGCGGCGTCGACGCCTGCGGGCGGTGCTGGGGCCGAAATGATCTCGAACGCGGGCGAGTTTTCGAACCAGGCGATCGACTCTTTTGGCATTCCTTTGGCGATCGGTGAGGTCAGGTCGAGTTCGGTGCGGAGGATCGAGCCGGGGATGTAAAAGTCCTTTCGATTGAGTCCGCGAGTTACGTCCTTGATCGGCAGGTCAAACTGCTCGATAGCAAACTGCGTCGAGCGGTTAAGAAAAACAAGCGTCCCGCCGTTCTCGACAAATTTCCTCAAATTCGCAACGCCTTCCTTTCCAACCCCGCCCGTATACTCATCCGGCATCGAGCCTTTTGCATAGCCGTTGAGGATCTGCGCGGCGGATTGGTCGGGGAAGATGATCGTTTTGGCAACGACTTCTGTCTCAACATAATTTGTTGATGAATGCTTAATAATTCCCGCGAGCTTATTCAATCGGAGATTTGAGTTGTCGAATAATTTTGAGTTGATATGCGTGTCTGGATTAAAGAAGTCTTGTTCTAGAAGCCACTCCGTCCAACCTGCATCCATGCTCGGAATATGAGATTTATATATGCCAAACACCGTATCGGGCAGGTTTTTGCCTGGCCTGCCTCTCTCCTTAGCTACGAAAGGTTTGAATTGTAACTGCTTATAGACGGGCGTTACTTCAACGCCCATCAAGAGATTCAAACTATGGCCCGTTACATCATAAGGCGAAATAGGATTCCCATAGCCATCCTTCAAGTCTGGATATTCCTGCTTTTCAAGAAGTGCTTTTGCGAGGTTTCCATATGGCTGATTCAACGGAACAAAGGATTCCGTCGGATACGACCAGGTTAAAGACTTCGATATCTTTTTCTCCACGATGCGAGTGTCAGCGACCTCTACTCCGCCACGCCGCAAAATGTAATTGAGAATTTCGCCATTCCGAGAGTTGATCGTTAATTTGAATCCATTCAGCTCTCCGTCCTTCCTCGGCCTCACCGCGTCCTTCCCGATCTCATAAAACCTCGACAACCATTTCTCGCGGTTGTCTGCTGCGTGGAACATCAGCGCGAAGGCGGCAGCGGTCATGTGGTCGGTTATTTTGCGGAGGTTCCATTCGCCGCCGCGCCAGACGGGGCCGAAGTTTGGGGATTCGACCTTTGGGTCGTAGCCGTCATCGGCGGCGACGCGGAGGTTTTCGAAACTGACGGTGATCGGTGTTGCGAGTTTTGCCGAAGCAGTTTCGCTCAAGATCCGCACGCCTCCGTGATAGTGCGAATAGGCGCGTGCGGGCGTCCAGGCGTCGTAGGTCGAATTGGTGGTGATGCCCTGAAAACCTTTCGAACGCAGGTCGGCGGCCATCGCGTTGCCGAGCTCGGTGTAGCCCTCGACGATCTGTTTTGGCACGTTGGGCTCGACGGGCGCCATGTACGGCGGCAGGAAGAGCCGCGAGCCGTTTTGGCCCTGCTGGTGGATGTCGTGGACGATCTGCGGGTGCCAGACGTTGTGGATCTTATCGACCGTGAGCTGCGTCTCGACCTGTGTAAAAGCGTACCAGTCGCGGTTGTTGTCGTGGCCGATATATTTGTGATAAAGCTCCGGCGGCTCGGTGCCTTCGTACGGCGTGCCGAGCGTTTTGTCGTACCAGTTTTTGACGATATCAACGCCGTCCGGGTTGAGGCTCGGGACGAGGAGGATGATCGTGTTTTTGAGGATGTTTTGAATTTCGGGCTCGTTGCTGCTTGCTAGTCTTTGCGCGATGAGCATGCTCGAGAGCGTCGAGCCGACCTCAGTTGAGTGGACGCCGCAGGTTATCAAAACGATCGTCTTGCCCTGTTTTATCAACGCCCTAGCCGCCGCGTCGCTACTCTTTATCTTTCGCGGATCGGCGAGCTTTGCGTTGATCTCCTCGTACTTCTTGATCTGCCTAAGATTTTCCGGCGAACTGATCGTCGCATAAACAAACGGCGCCCCCATCGTCGTCTTACCTATCTCCGTAAAACTCACGCGGTCGGACGCTGCGTCGAGCTTCTTGAAATAATCGACAATGCTCGCCCAACTCGCGAGCTTTCGGTCATCGCCGGGCGTAAACCCGAGCGTGTCTTTCGGCGCCGGTAGCGTTTGCCCGGCAACCGTGACAAACAAAAGAAGACTTAAACCGCAGAGACGCAGAGAAGCAAAGACAGGAAATTTATACATAGATATGTGAGTCAACCTCGCTATTTGGATGACAATAATCTAACACAGTCGTTCACTAATCTTTGTTTTTCTCTGCGTCTTTGCGTCTCTGCGGTTGAAACAAAACGAAATCCGCTGTAAATTCCTAGCAGACCTTTCCCCAAGATCGAAATCCGCGTTTCAAAGGAGCTTGCTTCATCATGAAGAATCCGTTTCTCGAGAATTTTAAGCCTTATATTCCAGACAAGACGACGCTGCGTGAGCTGACGCCGTTTCCGTTGATTGTGGGTACGCTGCTGGGCATTATTTTTGGTGCTTCGTCGCTGTATCTCGTTTTGAAAACGGGCTTGACCGTTTCGGCATCGATACCGGTCGCGGTGATCGCGATCACTCTGTTTCGTCTGCTGTCGAAGATCGGCATGAAGGATGCAACGATCCTCGAAGCAAATGTCATGCAGACGGCGGGATCGGCGGGCGAGTCGATCGCCTTTGGCGTCGGCGTGACTATGCCAGCGATCATGATCCTTGGGTTTGACCTCGATATAACGCGCGTAATGATGGTCGCGATCATGGGTGGATTGCTCGGAATTCTCATGATGATCCCGCTGCGGCGTGCTCTTATCAGAGATCAGCATGGCTTCTTAAAATATCCCGAGGGCACGGCCTGCGCCGAGGTGCTCAAGGCCGGAGCTTCGAAAGAATCTCGTGAAGCCTCGACCGAGAGCCACCTTGCGGGCGATGACGACGCGGCTCTTCGCGGCGGCAAGATCATCTCGATCGGTTTCGCGATGGGATTCCTGTTTAACGGGCTGATGAAGGTGCTGTTCTTTTGGAAGGAATCGCCCGGCTATAATTTCTCGGACAAGGCATTTAAGGGCGGTTCCGTAGGTTCAGACAACGATCCAACGCTGCTCGGCGTCGGCTATATCATCGGGCCAAAGATCGCCGGCTTGATGATGGGCGGTGGCGTGCTGTCGTACCTCGTCATTATCCCGATGATCAAGTTCTTCGGCGACGCGGTGACCAGCCCGGTCGCTCCGGAGATAAGCAAAACGATCAGCGAAATGTCTCCTGGGCAAGTCCGTGGAGCCTATGTTCTCTATATCGGGGCCGGAGCAGTCGCGATGGCGGGAATGATATCGCTGGTTCGTAGCCTGCCGACCATCTGGAATGGCCTGAAAGGCGGCCTCGCCGATCTTCGCGGCGGTTCGAGCGAGGCGGCCAGCAACGTGCCGCGTACCGATCAGGATCTATCGATGAAATGGGTCGTCATCGGTGTGGTTATCCTAATCGCCGGAATAATGCTCTTCCCGCAGCTTGGGCTGAGTGTATTTACGAGCCCGCTTACCTCGATACTCGGAGCGATCCTGATCGTTGTTTTGGGGTTTTTATTCGTCACCGTTTCGTCACGGCTCACGGGTGAGGTTGGTTCGTCTTCGAATCCGATCTCGGGAATGACGGTAGCAACCCTGCTGATCACGTGCCTTGCCTTTCTCGCACTCGGTTGGACAGCGGCCGATCCGTATTTTGTGACCGCGTTGTCGATCGGCGGTATTGTTTGCATCGCGGCTTCGAATGGCGGCACGACCTCGCAGGATCTTAAGACAGGATTCTGGGTCGGCGGCACACCGCGTAATCAGCAGATAGCGATTCTGATCGGTGCGACAGCCTCGGCCCTCGTGCTCGGTTCGCTGCTGATCATGCTTAATAATAACGAGACTTATTTTCAGAAGATCGACGCTGCAAATCCTGTTGCCGCGGTGACGATCACAGAGGATAAGCTCTTCAAACAAGGCGGCCAGTTTCAGACCGAAATGGTCACTAACGGCAAATACAAGGACATCGACGTAAATACCTACCGCGTCTGGCAAAATACTGAGCCGAAAGATGGCCAGGTTGGTAAGTATCTTATCGATACCAGCGGCAAAGTCGCGTATTTCGTCGATCCCGGCATCAATGGCATTCTCAAAAAAGACGATGACGGCAACGATCTGACTCGCTATGACGCCCCAAAAGCGACGCTAATGAGCTACATCATCAAGGGCGTTCTCGGGCAAAATCTGCCATGGGGCCTCGTGATCCTCGGTGCGATGATCGCCGTCGTGCTCGAACTAGCAGGTGTTCCGTCTCTGGCGTTTGCCGTGGGAATCTACCTGCCGCTTTCGACCTCGACACCGATCTTTATCGGCGGTATCGTGCGTTATCTGGTCGATATCTACTTGAAACGAAAACTCGCAGCCAAGAACCTGACCGACGACGAGATCGTCGCCGAGACGGACAAATCCAACGGCGTGCTACTTGCATCGGGCTATATCGCCGGTGGAGCGATCGCTGGTATTCTCATCGCACTTTTCGCCGTCCAACCGACGCTCAAAGGTATTCAGGACGCAGCGGAACACTGGTCGAAGGAGAGCAATCCGTTCTTTAGCTCGGATCTGCTCGGGTTCCTTCCGTTCCTCGTGCTTGCTGTGGTTCTCTACTTTGTCGGACGTGAACTTTGGCTCGCGGGCAAGAAATCGGCTTAGAAAAAAAACTGTTTTAACTTTTTGTGCGACACGCTATACTCAAATTTAGCGTGTCGCATTTTTCTTCGTGGATCTTCCACATTTGTTCAACTAACTAGTGAAAATACAGATGATTGATCCGATTCTTGTTTTTGTCCGCAGATCGTCGCTTTGGGTTTTGATGGCGGGCTTTGTTGTGTTTGGGGCGTGCTCGACGGCCGCTTCGAAGAATGCGGCAAGTGCCGAAACGAAACCAGCGGTGAATGCTGTTCTCGCAAATGCTGCTGCGGAAACCGCAAAAGGTGCGACCATCGACATCACGGCGGGCGGTCCGGCAGATACGGTAAGGGCGTTTTACAAACATTTGCGCGAAAAGCGTTTTCGCGATGCGCTGTTTTTGACCAATTTGCGTCCGGCGATCGAGAGTTTGAACGACAATGAGCTAAAGGAATTTTCGCTCGATTTTGAGGCGATTGCGGGACAGATACCTGCCGAGATCGAGATAAATGGCGAGATCGTTAGTGGCGATACGGCCACGGTTACCGCAAACCTGCCTAACGAAGACGGCGATAAGAATGAACTTCAAACGATCAAGTTAAAAAAGGAAGGCGAAGTCTGGTTTATCCTAACCGCTGACGAAGAGACAGCCAAAAAGATCAAGGCCGAGGGCAAGAATTATTTTTTCAATCTGCGGATCCAGACCCACGAAGAAGAGGCCATAAAGATGCTGGATCGCCTCTTTAAGGCGCAGCTTGCAAACAGCGTACAAAAAGGCTTTTACGCGGAACTACAGACGCTGATTACTGCCGGTTTACTGCCCGATGACATAAAAAACAGCGAATCGACAGGCTATAACTACGCGATCGACATCTCTGCCGATAAGAAAAAATACACTGCAACGGCCACACCGGCCGCCTATAAGAAGAGTGGCGTTCGTTCGTTTTTGCTGGCCCCGGACGCCAAGGGCATCTCTCGTGTCACGGCTAAAGATAATGGTGGTAAGACCTTGCGGCCTTAAGCCCTTATTGCATAAGCGTTTTTTATTGTTGCTATTTCCGAAAAAATAGAGTTATATCTAAAAGTTCCGACGCTTTACTTACGAATAAGCCAATATGATACGCGAGTTAATTACTAGAATTAATCGCTCTCTGTCTGAACGAATGGTGTCCAACCGGCGACATCATAAGGCGTCGGTCAAGATCTGGTTTGACCCTGAGGTGAACAACGAACGGTCGCGCGACGTTGCGCGGGCTGCTTGCATTATCGGCGAGACGGTCGATATCAGCCGCAGCGGCCTCGGCTTTATCGTCCCTTTTATCCGTCTGAAGGAAAAATATCTCGTCAATCAGGAACGCCCGCTCAATATAGAGATCGATCTGCCAAATGGAAAGGTCTTTCTACGGGCGATCGGACGTCGATATGAAAAGGTCGGGGCGGAGATCGCGGTAGAAAAATTTCTCGTTGGTGTGACCATCTTGAGCCTTACCGGAACGGATAAGGAAATCTACGAGACATTTCTCCGCAACGGAACGCGAGGCATGAAGGCCGTGGCAAGTAAGTTCGAACTGGGTATCGATCAATAAAATTCAGTCAAACAGATTTTTGTGAGGCGTAAGGAGCAGACCGTGCGCCTTTTTTGTTATTCTGCGAACCGTATGAACAAGACCGTTGGTATCGGGATCATTGGGACAGGTTTTGCAAGGCGTGTGCAAATACCTGCATTTATGCGTTTCGAGGGAGCACGCGTAATGTCGGTGGCGAGCGGAAGTCTTGAGAATGCTCAGTTTACGGCTGACGAATTTGGCATCGGACACCTAACTGATGATTGGCGCGACACCGTCGCTCATCCTGAGGTCGATCTTATTTGTATAACTACACCGCCCAATCTGCATCGCGAAATGACGCTTGCCGCCATTGAGGCGGGCAAGCACATCCTCTGCGAAAAGCCGATGGCGATGAATGTCGCCGAGGCGCAGGAGATGACGGAACGAGCGGCAGTTGCAGCAGCAGACGGTAGTCCGGTTTTGGCACTTATAGATCACGAGTTGCGGTTTCAGCCGGGCCGTTTGCTCGCTTACAAGATGCTTCGCGACGGTGCGATTGGGAAAATTCGTCATGCTAAGGCGATGTTTCAGGCGCCGCATCGCGGCGATCCGAATATCCCTTGGAACTGGTGGTCTGATGCGACGGTCGGCGGCGGCGCTTTGGGAGCGATCGGCTCACATATCATCGATTCGTTTCATTGGTTTCTAGATGCCGATGTCGCGAACGTTTTTTGTCAGTTGCAGACGCATGTGAGCAAACGGCGCGATGCGGTGGGCGAAGTCCGTGCCGTGACCAGCGATGACGCGTCGAATATGCTGCTCCGATTTGCCGAAGGCGTTCTTACAGAGAATGCCACAGGTGTTGCGACCGTCTCGATGACCGATGGGCCTCATTATAAAAATCTGCTTGAATTTTTTGGCACCGAAGGCTCAATGCGTATCGATCACCTCGGCGAATTAGCGATCGCAAAGCCGGGCGAGACAGACTGGACGAGCGTCGAAGTCAATCTCGGGACTTCGCTGCCTGGAATGCCCGACACCGGATTTGCAAGGGGCTTTGTCGAGATCGCCGCGCGTATCGTTGGAGCAATTCAGCGTGGCGACGCAACGATCGAACACGCCGCAACATTCGCCGACGGCCTACGCGTCCAGCGAGTCCTCGACGCCGCCCGCGAATCCGACGCAACGGGACGGTTATTTAGCATTGATAGTGAGCCGACAAGCGAGTAGTTACGTTTTTACGCCGGATATGCTAAAAAAACACTTGGTTCATTTACAAGCCTATTCACCGACGAGATCTCGCATTCGATCTCTCAGGAAAGACATGATCGGGTTTATCGAGCCGTCCTATCGCTCCAGCGTGGCTTGAGCTTGTGGATCCTAGCTCTGTTGGTCGTATTGGTCAAAGCATGTTTCCCGGCTGGTGCCGGCTTCAAGGAGTATTATGAAAAAGCTAGCGGTTTTGTTTGTGGTTTTGGGTCTCACTATGGGCCTCGTTTTGGGTTGGGACACGGTCCGCCGCGTCGGAGCCGATCTCTTGAATCTCGACCACGACGATCCTGACATGCCGCAGCATTTAAAAGCGGGCCTGACGAAGGAAGAGTTCATGCTGAGACGGGCGGAAGGGGTCGCTATGAAGCGCGGCCTGCACGAAGGCGAAGATGTCGACCGGCAGGCACGACCCCAAGCAGTCGGACAGCTCGACGAGCAGGAGAGGGCACGGTTTGATTTGCCTGCATCGCGTGGCAAGACGGCGCTGTTGGCCGCCTGGTCACCGATCGGTCCGGCCCCGATCCCAAATGCACAGGTCGGCACCGGCCCGACCACCCCGGCCAGCGGACGTACCCTGTCTATAGCCATTCACCCGACCAATCCCGAAATCGTGTATGTCGGCACGGCGCAGGGCGGGCTTTACCGCTCGATCAATGGCGGTACGACATGGGTTCCGCTGATGGATAATGCCCTGTCGCTAGCTATCGGTGCACTCGCTCTCGCTCCGTCAAATCCTGAGATACTCTATGTTGGGACGGGTGAAGTCGGTTTTTGCGCAGATTGTTTCTTTGGCGTAGGCGTTTATCGGATCGATAATGCGAGTACGACAGCCGCATTGTCAGGCCCGTTTAATAAAACATCAGTAGATGCAGATATTTTTACGGGTCGTGGCATTAGCGAGATCATGGTTCACCCGACCGATCCTAATACGATCTTTGTCTCGTCGGGCTCCGGGGTCGGCGGCCTTGGCGGCCAGTCAAATAATGTTTTGCCATCGCGTGGAGTTTACCGTTCGACAAATGCCACAACTGCAAGTCCGACTTTTGCGAAGTTGACCGGACTCGCCGGAGGTGGTGACGGAAGCGTACGCGATATCGCCATCGATCCGAGCAATCCTAATATTTTGGTCGCGAACGTTGTAATTACTAACAGCGCGTTGGGCGGTCTTTATCGTTCGACGGACGCTTTGTCCGCTGCTCCCACATTTACGCAGACTGAAGTTTTTAATGCTTCATTGTCAAGCGAGATCGCAAGCGAGTTTGCATCCATTCATCCGTCTGGTGACGCGGACGCGACATTTTATGCGGCGGTCGGGAACGGCGGCGGACGCTTATTGCGTTCGACCAACGGCGGGGCGACCTGGACGCAGATGATCGACAACAATTTCTGCTCGCCGCAGTGTTTTTATGACATTGGGGTCGCCGCTCATCCGACCAATGCGACAATCGTGTATCTTGCCGGTGCTCCGTTTAACGCTACAAACGGAACCGGTATGGTTTTCGGGCGATCGACCGACAGCGGTGCTACGTTTTCTACGAACGCTAACTCGGCTCAGGGCTTACACGTAGATTCGCATGTGATCGCGGTCTCACCTTCTAATCCATCGATCGTCTATTTTGGCTCGGACGGCGGGATTTATAGGACGAATGACGTTAACGCGGCGACCATTGCGTGGACGGCGCTAAATAACACGACATATAGCGCGACCCAGTTCATGAGCATCGCCGTTCACCCGACCGATCCGAATTTTACAATTGGCGGTACACAGGATAACGGCACGAATATGTATTTCCCGGCGTCGACATGGATCCGTGTCGATGGCGGTGACGGCGGCTTTACAGCCATCGATCAGAACGCTATCGACACCACTACTGTCCGGCAATATCATGCCTATTTTACGTCCGGAGGCTCGCAGGTTGGATATGCGACTCGAACCACTACCGGCGGTGGCTGGGGCGTTCGAGGTTGTTTCAACAGCACGCCAGCGAACGGTATCAATTGCGACGGAACCGTTCTCTTTTATGCACCGCTCGAACAAGGGCCGGGCAATCCGAATACGGTTTATTTTGGTTCGGACCGGCTTTACCGGTCGGCGGATCAGGGAACGAGTCACACAGTGGTTAGCCAGGCTCCAATCGTCGCAACCGGATGCGGCACAACGGGAACGTCCCCATGCGCAATTAGTGCTATCGGTGTTTCTCCGCAGAATGACAACATTCGGATTGTCGGCATCAGAGATGGCAGCATCTTTGGAACAACCACAGGGGCAAATCCGCTGGTCGATCTCGATCCACTTGGTGGCGTGCCTGCCGGCTACATCGCTCGGACGGCCATTGACCCGAAGAATCCGGATCGAGCGTACGTTACGTTGGCAAACTTTGGCGTCAATAACGTATACCGGACAAACAATCTCTCTGCCGCACAGCCGACGTGGACATCCGTTTCCACCGGATTGCCGCAGGTTCCGGCGTCGGCCTTTGTGATCGACCCGATCAATCCGCAGACTCTTTACGTCGGAACCGACATCGGCGTCTACACCTCGTCGGATGCCGGTGCAAATTGGACACCGCTCGGCACGGGATTGCCGCGTGTAGCCGTTTTCGATATGGCGATCACGAATATCGCACCGCGCAAATTGCGTATCGCTACACACGGCCGGGGCATGTTTGAGCATCCGCTCTCAACGCCGTTGTCGCGTGCTGACTTCGACGGCGACGGTCGCACCGACCTTTCAATATTTCGTCCCTCTGACGGAACGTGGTGGATAAACCGCTCGGTCGCCGGCGTCAAGGCACAGGCGTGGGGCTCGAACGGTGATATTCCTGTTCCCGGCGACTACGACGCCGATGGCAAAACGGACCTCGCCGTTTGGCGTCCGAACGATCCGAACGGCTCGACCTATTACGTATTTAACAGTGCGACAAGCACTTTCTCATTTGGCCGTTGGGGCAATTCGACCGACATTCCTGTAGTTGGTGATTTCAACGCCGATGGTCGTACCGATATGACCGTTTGGCGCTCCAGCGATCGCAACTGGTACTCGCTCAACAGCGGCGGCGGATTTACAGTCTCATTCTTTGGACTATCGACCGATGTCCCGCTGGCTTTCGATCTGGAAGGTGACGGACGAACAAATCTAGCCGTTTATCGACCTAGCGAAGGCAGATGGTACGTCGCAAACCATACTGGCATACCGTCGCAAAGTTTTGTTTCGGTTGGGTTTGGGGTCGCGTCCGACCTGCCGATACCGGCCGACTACGATGGTGATAACAAAGACGACTTCGCCGTATTCAGGCCGAGCGAGGGTAACTGGTATATTCTACCAAGCTTGTCGCTCTCGACCGTCGTCCGTAACTGGGGCCTGAATGGCGACGTGCCCGTCCCCGGCGACTACGACGGCGACGGCAAGGACGATGTCGCGGTATATCGCAACGGCACATGGTTCCTGGCCCAGTCGACGTCCGGTATCGCGATCCGAAACTTCGGCCTCGCGACCGATACTCCGATCCCTAAGAAGTACATTCCGTAATTTGCGGTTCGTAAGACATAAAAAGGCCCGGCGATCAGTGATTGCCGGGCTTTTCTTAAGATAGGAGCATTTATTTTCATCTTAGGACGAATGATCAACCACGATCCGCCAGCCTTCTTTGAATTTGCGAAATAGAAGCGTGAATTTGCCCTTCGGTTCGTCTTTTTCGCGTTTTAGATGCCAGCTTCCGGTTACAAAGGCAACGTTTTTTGAGAGTAGCTCGATCTCAAGGTCGCTGAAGGTGAGCGTGCCCATTAGTTCCTTGGAACCGTAGGTGCGTTTGTAATTGTCGAGCGTTTGCTGCCAGCCGTAGGTTATCTTGTCGCCGGAGACGAATTTAAGTTTTTCGGACCTCCAATATCCGATCGACATAAAGGCTTCGAGATCGCCTCGATTCCATGCGGCGTCCTGATCGTCCAACACTTTGCGTATTTTGGCGGCGTCCTTGTTCGACTGAGCAAGTGTAGAGATCGTAGTCAGCGTAAGCAATGCGATGGTAACTAGTATTGTTTTCATATTCAAGATTGTTTTGTTGACCGCAGATCGACGCAAATCAAAACTGAATCTTATCTGCGTCATCCGCTTTTATCCGCGGCTAAATTCTCTTACGCCGTTGCAAGCTTCGGGCTCGACGGCCGGAAATAGAGATTGGTCCAGACAAACGAAAACAGCGAAACTGTGATAACCGCAAACAGCATCGCGGACGGCTGGTTGAGATGGTTAAATACGATGATCGCGTAGAGCGTCGCGGTGATCCGTAGATTTTCCGAGATCCAAAGCCATGGCTTTGCTTCGAGAATTCCGCTCCAATTTATGACGTGCCACCACAGCAAAGCGGCTCCGAGCCAGCGCCCGGCGGTGTTCCAACCGAGCAAATTTGAGATCACGCCCATCATCAAAAATACTCCGACGACGAGTTGGACGATCAGGTAAGTTCTGGAATTATCGAACATCGGCGGGCGAAATTTGATCTGATTCTCGGTCGTGATCTCAACCATTTCTTTCTGCGGCAATCCGCGCGGCCGCCAACCGGCGGGCATGAACCACACGCGTATCTTATCCCACCAAAACGGAGCCGCCACGGCGTATCGCCAGAGCACGATAAAGAAATGAAAATTGATGCGAACCGGATTCCAGCTTTGCGGGTGATCGTAAATGCCGTAAACGACCTTCTCTTTTTCCTCGGCAAACGAGCCGAATATCTTGTCCCAGATGATCAAAAACTCGCCAAAATTCTTGTCGAGATACGGCAGATTGACGCCGTGATGAACGCGATGGTGCGATGGCGTAGTGAAGTATTTCTCAAACCAACCAAGCTTACCGATAAATTCCGTGTGGTGGAGAAACGCGATAAAAAGATGAATGCCAGCCATCATATAGATGTGCAGCGGCTGAAAACCGATCAATGCCAGTGGCCAAAAAAATAGAAACGAACAAAACCGCTGCGTCACGCTCGCACGCAGGGCGACCATGAAATTCATCTCCTCGGCGCTATGATGCGGCGAATGAGCGGCCCACATAATGTTGATCGAGTGTCCCCAGCGATGCACCCAATAAAAGATAAAGTCCACGCCGAGCAAAAGCAGGATGAATGTCCACCAGTTCAACTCTACCGTCCAAATGCGATAGTTCTCCCAGAGATAGCCGTAAACAACATACACGCCCGCTGCGACCAGAACATTCACCGTCTGATTCGCGAGCGCCGTGCCAAAATTCGCCACCGCCTCGGGAAACGACATGTAGTCGCGCTTGTAGATCAACACAAGCGCGACCTCGATCAGCACAAAAAACAGTGCGATTGGCGTCAAATATGTGTAGATGTTGGTGTCCTGCATAAAACGCGATAAATATAACTCGAATTGTAGCAGTCAGCAAAAAGGCCGACGCGAAACGCACCGGCCTCCGAACCCTTATCGATCGAAATGCTTAATTCTTCGGAGCCTTGGCCGCATCATAGGCCGCCTGAGCGGCGACCTGTTCTTTTTGCTTATCTGTGAGTGCAATGCCCATTTTGTCGAGCGTTGCGGCGTTGATGCCGCCGGTCGCATTCAGGCCGTTTGCTTCCTGATATTTCTTTATCGCATCCTTCAAGGCGTCGCTACGTTCGCCATCGGCGTTGCCGGTAAACAACTTGGCATCCTTGAGCTTAGTTTGAAGGGCGATGATCTGATCCTTATTCGCCTGAAACGGAGCGGGGCGTTTCGGGCCGGTGGTCGTATCGGTCTTTGTTGCTGACGCTTTTTCGCTCGTCTTCGATGATTTCGCATCGCTCGAGATTGTCGCGAGGTGTTTTGGATCTACAGGGATCTCGGCTTGCTTTTCGGAAAGCTTGATCTCCATTTTCTCAAGCGTCGCACGGTTGAGCGATCCCGTTTTCGCCAATCCATTTTCGCCCTGATAGGTTTTTACCGACGCCTTCCATTCCGTGCTGGAAACACCGGTAGCCTCGCCGGTGTAAAGTTTTTTCGCCTTGAGCAAGGTCTGAGCTTCCATGACCTGAGCCTTTGTCGAGCGAAAAGTTGCAGGCTTCTCCGTCGGTGCCGTCTTTGCCGCGGTCGTCGCGGTTTCGGAAGTGCCCTGGGCAAAGATCGCGGTAGCGAACAGGAGTGAGATCGAGACTAACAACAAAACTTTTCTTAACATCATTTATTCTCCAGTTTGTGGGGTCGCGTTTAGCGTGAAAGGCCTCGAAATGAGACTTATCTGTCCGTTCCAAAGCGCACCCGTAAATTTATCGTGAACGGAGAAATTATCATCCGATTCGGTTGTGATGTCAAGGAATTTTTGACATCGTTCGATTAAGATAGACTGAAATTCAAATCTTATGAAAGCCGCAATTTTTGAAAGCTTCCAAGGCCCGATCACCATCCAGCAAGTCGCCGACCCGACGCCTTCGTCGTCAGGCGTCGTTCTTGCCGTAAAAGCCTGCGGCATCTGCCGCAGCGATTGGCACGGATGGATGGGCAACGACGCGGATATCAAGCTGCCGCATGTCCCGGGGCATGAACTTGCCGGTGAGGTCGTGGCTATCGGATCTCAAATTTCAAATTTCAAATTGGGTGATCGTGTGACGCTGCCATTCGTCTGCGGCTGCGGAAGATGCGGGCCGTGTCTCGCCGGCGATCAACAGGTTTGCGATCACCAATTTCAACCCGGCTTCACCGCGTGGGGCGGCTTTGCCGAATACGTCGCGATCGACTACGCCGACAACAATCTCGTCCGTCTGCCCGACGAGATCGATTTTGTCACGGCCGCGTCACTCGGTTGCCGGTTCGCTACGTCATATCGTGCCGTTGTCGATCAAGGCCGCGTCGAAAACGGCCAATGGGTCGCCATCCACGGCTGTGGCGGCGTCGGCCTCTCGGCGATAATGATCGCTGCCGCGTTCGGAGCACGCGTGGTCGCCATTGATATCGCCGAAGACAAACTCGCCTTCGCCAAAGACATCGGAGCCGAAGTCGTCATCGATTCGTCCTACGGCAACCCCATCGAAGCCATCCTCGACACCACCGACGGCGGCGCCCACATCTCCATCGACGCCCTCGGCCATCCTGACATTCTGATCAATTCGATCTCGTCATTAAGAAAACGCGGCAAGCATATCCAAGTCGGCATCATGGAATCGGGCAAGCACGCGACACCGATCCCAATCGACAAGGTCATCGCCCGCGAGCTAGAAATAATCGGCAGCCACGGAATGCAAGCCCATCGCTATCCGGAAATGCTCGAGATGATAAGGCAGGGAAGGTTTGAGCCGCAGAGGTTGATCGGCAAGGCAGTTTCGCTTGGGGATTCGGTTGCAGAGCTTACCGAAATGAATAGCTTTCGCGAGCCAGGGGTGACAGTGATGGTTCTCAATCGATATTGATCGCTGAAAGAAGCTCTCCTACAAAGTTCATTGTTCGTAAATAGATATCTTGGTTAATCTCATGTGGCTGTGATAAATTTCGGGTTCCAACGAGGAATAATATGAAGGTAAAGGTAGTTTTTTTGGTTTTTCTATTAGTCTGGGTTGCTCTTGGCACGGTGGTGGCCCAAAAACCTGTTTCGGTCTTTCCAGGAAGATCTGAAGAAATAAGTGGTGGACTACAAGGTATTTTGATCGATGATCAGCCCGCTCTCAAACTTGTCACCAGTAAAGGCGGCTCTGTATTCATCCGGTTTGGAATTCGAGACGGTGAGGAAGTCCTTGCTTTTCCTGTAATCCATTTGCATCAATTGCTATACGCCGGAGCACCTGGCGAAGCAGGATCGATATATGTTTCTAAAACACGAATTAGCTATGTGCCGGTCGCGAAAGAAAGCGACCATGGATTCGACGTCATTAGTAGTGAAATGAAAAAGATTGAGTTCTCAAAGGGATCCAAGTTCGGGCGGAACATTGGAAGCAATCTTCTCCTCAAAACGACACAAAAGGATTATAGGTTTTGGGTCTCACAGGGTATTAAGCACGAAGAACTTCTCCCATTGGCCGACTATTTCAAGAACGCTACTTTAGACTTTGACGCTGCAGTACAGCGGTTCAAGCAGTTGACTTCAAACATCCAGCGAACCGGTGGCCCCGTTTTTACCGCATTAGGCAAGGAACTGATACCCACCAAAGATCTAAGCCAAATCACGACAAAGTATGACCGATTTAAGGACGTAACAACTGTAGGGCTTCAGTCGATCGTTTCCAAGCCAGACGATCCTCGTTTCGAAATGCTTGGGCCGATAATTTCGCTATTAGCTAGCTATCAGTTTAATGGCCAAACTCAGAAAGCTCCGCCCGAATTCGTTCTATTTTCCCTTCAGATATATGTCATAGAAGGTAGTCAAACGAGGTATAGGGATTCATTTAACTTAATAGAAGAGTTTATCGTTCTCACTGACGGTGAGCGAATTGTAAATAGAATGGATCGTACAGAGTTGCGTGATAGTATCGGAGGGAAATACGAGATAGTTTCGTGTCATATTCCCATCTCTGTTTTTACCAAAATTATGCAGGCAAAACAGGTCGAGATGCGCATTGGTGCCTACGAAGTCCAGATTCGGCAATATCATCTACAAGCTTTTCGAGACCTTGTGGCAAGGACACAGCAGTAAAAGGCGGGGTCTGGGTAAAGTCGCAGAATTCTAGACATCGAACCATTTATCACGATCCTCTATCGAGGAGCTTGCTGAATGAACATTCATTCAGTTATAATTTATACACTAAATTAACTGGAAAACTTTAAGTTTCTTTCACCGATTATGAATATCACAAAAGCCGCAGTTTTGGGTGCGGGGACAATGGGAGCGGGTATTGCCGCACATCTTTCTAATGCGGGTATCCCGACGTTGCTGCTCGATATCGCACCGTCTGAGTTGAACGAGGCCGAGGCGGCGAAGGGGTTGACGCTTGAGTCGCCGCAGGTTCGCAATCGTATTGTAAATTCGCTGTTTGATGCGGCCAAGAAACTCAAACCTGCACCATTTATGCTGGGCGATAATGCGCGGCTTATTACGACGGGGAATTTTACGGACGATCTGGCAAAGATCAAGGATTGCGACTTTGTGATCGAGGCGGTGGTCGAAAATCTTGAGATCAAACACAAGCTTTACGC
>JANPDK010000200.1:0-12974 GCA_031431415.1 Acidobacteriota bacterium
GACCGAAATCGGCACGGAAAGTACCAACCTGTATCCACGTCCAGAGGTGATCGAGAACGGGTTTGTCGATAAACAACGCACCGCCGCCCGCGACGAACGCGATGTAAAACGCAACGACCGTCGACACCAGGATCGAGCCGCAGGCGATGAGCCCGCTGAACATCTCGTTCTTCAGCTTCCCGCCGATGAGCCAGTTGATCAAGGCACCGACCAGCGGGGCGAAAATTATTAGACTTAAAAGGTTGTTTTCAGTCATTCTAAAAACTCAGGTCGGCCAAACACGAGCTGAAGCTTGCACTCTGAACCTTAATTCCTCATCAGGCTCGCATCATCCACATCGACCGACTGGCTGTTGCGGAAGAATGAGATGATGATGCCGAGGCCGACGGCGGCTTCGCAGGCGGCGACGGCCATTACCATGAATACAAAAAGCTGCCCCGTCGTATCGGCGTAGTATCGCGAGAAGGCGACAAACGTCAGATTAACCGCGTTGAGCATCAGCTCGATACACATGAACATCCCGATCGCGTTGCGCTTGAAAATAACGCCGACGCAGCCGATCGTGAACAATATTCCTGAAAGTGCGAGATAGCTCGCTAAATTCGGTTCCATAAGTCAGTGGTCAGTGTCCAGTTGTCGGTGGTCAGAAGCTCTCTAACTATCGACTAATCAGTACACTGCTAATCGCCGTCCCGCAAATCCTCTTCGCGGTCCACGACCAATTCGAGCTGCGGCTGGCTGAGGCGTCTTGCCAGCATTACCGAGCCGATTATCGCCATCATCAAAAGCACGCCGACAATCTCGACGGGGAGTAGGTATTCCGTATACATCGCCTGGCCGATCGTTAGCGTTTTGCCTGCCGATGTGTTTGGATCGACCGGAACATTCGGTGCACGAAGTACTGCATAAAAAACAAATAGCGTCTGTGCCAATAAAACAACTCCGAGGCCTCCGCCGATGGCGTAAAGATAACGAAGTCGATTCAATGGGCGGTCGTCGTCGAGATTCAGAAGCATGATCACAAACACGACCAAAACCATGATCGCACCCGCATATATCAATATCTGCACCGCCGCGATAAACGGCGCCGCGAGCGTCACGTAAATGCAGGACAGCGAGATAAACACGCCGACCAGCGAGATCGCGCTGTACAGCGGATTCTTGTGATACACCATCGAGATCGCACACATGATGGCGAATCCGGCGAATAAGAAAAATAAGGCTGTGCCTACCATACGAACTTTTTTAACGCAGAGGTCGCTGAGAACGCAGAGAAAACCAATTTAGGAAGCCAAACGAGTTGCAGATTATGTTAAAACTCTGCGTCCTCTGCGATCTCTGCTCTAAAAACTCCTACCGATTCAAGAAAAACACTACCGCGATCGTTACGATCACATTAGCCAACGCAACGGGCAGCAAAAACTTCCAGCCGAAATTCATCAGCTGGTCAAAACGAAATCTCGGCAGCGTGCCGCGAACCCAGATGTACAGGAACAGGAACGCACAGATCTTGCCGATAAAAGCGACGTGGCTGACCAGTGCATACGGTATCGAGCCTACCTCAAAAATGTGGCTCAGACCCGGGACATACCAGCCGCCGAGGAAGAGCACCGTACACATCATCGAGACCGTGAACATATTCACGTATTCGGCCATGAAGAACAGTGCGAATTTTAACGCCGAATACTCGGTGTGAAATCCGGCAACAAGCTCCGTCTCGGCTTCAGGCAAGTCAAACGGCACGCGGTTGGTCTCAGCAAATGCCGAGATCAGGAACACGAAAAAGCCGATGAACTGCGGGATGATGAACCAGCGAAACGTCGACTGCTGTTGGGCGTAGATAATGCCGTTAAGATCGAGCGTCCCGGCGAGCATGACGACGCCGATGACCGACGCTCCCATCGCGAGTTCGTACGAGATCATCTGAGCCGACGAACGCAGGCCGCCCATGAGCGAGTATTTGCTGTTCGACGACCAACCTGCGAGAGCAATACCGTAAACGCCGACTGAGGTGATTCCAAGTACGAAAAGCACGCCAACGTCTATCTTTGCGATCGTCAACGGTAAGACCTTTATCCCTTCGCCCAAACCATAAGGCAGAAATGTCCAATCGACCGACGTGATCGAAGGCCCGAACGGATAAACCGCGATCGGCAATATCGCACATGTCAAAGCGACCATCGGTGCGAGGAAATAGACGAATCTCGTCGATTTGTCCGGGACGATGTCTTCTTTAAAGATGAACTTGAGGAGATCGGCAAACGGCTGCAAGACGCCCCATGGGCCGACGCGATTTGGGCCGACGCGGCCCTGCATCCAGCCGAGGATCTTGCGTTCGCCGAGCACCGTATAGGCGACGATCATCAGCACGCCCTGAAAGGCGAGCAGCACGCCGATGCTGATCACGATAAACGGAAATGCGGTTTTGAGGATCGGTTCCATTTCTTGTTAATCGACTTTAATCAAGATCTCAGCAAGGTCGGATTTAGAAACCACCAGTTGTTGCTCATATGGAGCGGTCTTTAAATAGGCAGTTACCGTCAATGTCCTCTTATCAATTTGCATGAGTTTGAAGTAGTTAATCGTTACTTTGCCGTCCGTTGAAACTAGATACTGTTTCTTAAACCAGTTGTTAAACCCATCGTCTACGCGATGCTCCAAAAACTCGACATCCTTGCCTTCGATCTTTAGCGTCACCTTATCCAAAGATCGTTTGCCAGCGTCAAATTCCATCCAAAACGATCTGTTAAAAAAGTCGAGGTGCACTTTCTTACCAACATCCGATGTCTTCAGATCGACCGGCTTCACATACTGCATGTCTCCGCCATCCTGGGCCATAATCCCAGCAATGGCTAGTAATAAAATTACTGAGACGAACACAACTCGCAACAATCTACCTTCCTCCCGGATTGCTCCTATCACCAACACCAACGGTCGCGGCTTCGGCGATCTCAATCTCCGGACTTCCATCAAGCTTAAACTGGGCAAGCGGCGACACAAGCAGATTCTCCGGCTTTGGATTTCCGTGGGCCAGCAGATGAAACTGTTGTGTCTTGCTCGTCATCGTCGTCAAACGATGCAGTCTGTGGCCGACCTTTGGCACCTCTGTGATCTTCTCGGACGCAGACATCTTCTCGACTGCATCTTTCAATGTTTTAGCCGAAACGCCCGATTTCGCCTTGATCTCGTATTTTGCCTGAACCGGATTCGACTCGTCCTTGAGTGCCGGGTAACGCAGGCCCGCGTATGCCGGAACCGCGTCTGCTATCGTTCTAAAAATCGCCGACGGCGACCAATCCGGCGCGATCTCGCTGCCCATTTCGCGAGCGATCAAGGCGGTGATCATCCAATCGGGTTTCGCCTGATTTATCGGGTCGATCGCCTTGCGAACACGCTGGACGTTGCCGGCGTTGTTGGTAAATGTACCGTCGATCTCTGCAAAGCTCGCCGCAGGGAACACCACATCGGCGTGATCGCAAGTCTCGGTCAGGAAAAGCTCCTGAACTGCGACAAAATCCTTGCCCGCCAAAACGCTCGCGTCCTGCAAACTTCCGCCGACGAGAACTGCCTTCGAGTTCTTTACTACATCAGCAACCGATTTACGGCCCGCCGTCATGTCGTGGGCTCCGACCGAATTGTTGTATTTCGCGAGCGGATGGAGCGTGACTCGACGGCCTTCGCCAGCGAGGCTTCCGGCGTTTGCAGCCAGGATTGCTTGAGCATCGGCCGACAATTCATTGCCGAACATGACGATCACATCGCCCTGAGTATCAAAGATCGTTTTGCGAACTGCGTCAATCTGAGACGTTTCGATGCCCATCTTTTCGGCCGCGAGATTGTCATGCGATGGATCGACCGCACACAAGGCAAACGCATCGACCGTGCCCGGATTTACATGTACAAACTGCGTCGCCTGACGCGACAGATTTATCGGCGTATCGTTGACGCAGATGAAGTTAGCCCCACCGTTACGAACCGCCTGGCGGATCTGTTTGGCGGTGTAGCTCTGCTCTTCTTCAGGTTCGCCGCCGATGAGTATGATCGTCGAGGCGTAGCGAATTTCCTTGTGTGTACAAAGCGGAACGCTCAAATTATCAAATACCGGAGCGAGATCGCTCGTGTCAGAAACCGCGAAACTGTCAGAACCACCAGCTTCCGTCGCAAATTTCTTCAGCGTAAAGACCGCTTCGTTCGTGAGTCGCGGACTCGCCACGACGCCAACTGATTTACCGACTCCCTTGAATTTATCCGCCGCAAATTTGATCGCTGCATCCCAAGTCGAAGGGATCAGCTTGCCGCCCTTTGAATAGCGGATCATCGGCGTCTTGATGCGGTCGGCGTGGTTGACAAATTCGTGTGCAAAACGTGCCTTAACGTCGAGAAACTCGCCATTAAGGCCGTTTACATAACGATCGCGTGCGACGATACGATGCAGCCTGCCGCCGCGTGAGCCGATCGAGATCTGCATACCGTCAGAACCGTAAACGTCGGTTGAAACAGTCTGTTCGAGCTCCCACGGACGCGTTTCGTGACGATAAACTCCGTCGAGCAGCGTTCCGGTCGGACAGACTTCGATACAATTGCCGCACTGCGAGCAATTGAGCCAGCCGCCGTATGTGCCGATGACGGTGTTCGCACCGCGATTGCCAGCCTCGATAGCGTCTTCGCCCATCCATTCGTCGCAGACGCGTGTGCAGCGTTTGCAGAGAATGCAGCGTTGCGGGTCGTTGGCGACTATCGGCGATAGATATTTTTCGGGAGCAACGTTCTTTTTCTCAGAGAAACGCTCTTCGACATCGCCCCAGTCGAAAATAACTTCCTGCAGTTCGCACTCGCCGCCGCGGTCACAGACGGGACAATCGAGCGGATGATTGGCAAGCAGAAATTCACCCATTGCACGCTGAGCTTTTTCGACTTCTTCGCTCTGCGTGGTGACGACCATGCCGTCGGTGCAGAGGATCGTGCAGGACGTCTGCAGCTTTGGCATCTTGTCGATGCGTACCAGACACATGCGGCACGAAGCCTGTAATTCGAGGTCCTGGTAATAACAAAACGACGGAATGCCAAAGCCCTTTTCGCGGCACACGTCGATCAGCCGTGCCGATTTATCGACTTCGAATTCCCGCTCGTTTATCGTTACTTTTATCTGTTCTGCCATTAAACTTTTCGTGAATACTGCGTCTCGGTCGCCTTAGCCTCGTCGCCCTCCGGCGAGACATTGTAGGCTGTAATAACTAAATTGTCGGCACCGACAACATCGATCTCAGTTCGCCAGCCCCAACGCGGCGAGTCCGGGCCGGTGAAATACGTTCCAAAAGCGGACAATTTGTCACCTGCTTCGCCTTCGGAAAACATTATCGCCGTCGACATATGAAAGCTGTCGACCCACGCCGCCTGAAGCTTGTTGGTCGCGAGATCAAATCCTAAAATGGTCAGCCCTTCAAACGGCTTTCCCGTGAGTTCGCCTTTGTACTCATACAAGACAAAACGCCCGTCAAGGATCGACGTTATCTTGCCGGTCATCGGCGATTCGTCCGCGACAACATTAGGCTCGAACCACGTTGTGGTCATGCCCGACCATTCACCGGCAAGCGATGCAAGGCGCGCGTGTTGGCCATCTTTCAAAGAGTCCGCAAATTTCATTCTGCTGCTGCGGCTTCAGCCGCCGGGATACGTTTTGGCGCACGTTTCTTTACCGGTTTGTCGCCCGTTGCCGCAGAAGGCTCCGAAGCCGAAAAGACAGGCTTTTTATATTTCAGTCGCGTTTTGCCAAAGCTGCCCGCGAAGATCTTTCCGCGACGTGTTCTCTTATCACCTTTTCCCATAATTCACCTTATTTATCCTTTTGATCCGCCTTCGCGGTATTTGTATCCAGAAACCTGATTATCTGATCTTGAATGCGGCTGTTTCCGGCGAGCTTGCTGTGCTCTTCGCAAACGTACTTTGCCGCTCCCGAGTCCATTATCGAACGCACCCCGGCATTTTCCGACTGCGTCATCGCTTCGAGCGACCTGACCGAAACTACGCCATCTCCCGGCGCCGTCATTGCACTTTTCAATTCGTCATCCGTAACTTTAGAGCCGTCCGAGCGAATAAACCCTTTTGGGCGAAATACCGTTTTCCAACGGTCCGCTTCACGGTCGCGATACAGAACGACAGAGTTGACCGCTGTTCTACAATCGGAACCAATTACCTGAAACGTAACCCCGCCCGATTTGCCACGTGCGGCCGCAAGTGCTTCGTGTAGGCGTTTTGCCCGTGCCAGTTGGCCCGCAAAGAATTGCGGCGCGATCTTACGTTCGGCCTCGTCAAATTTGTCGGCAAAATCCTTGTCCTCGACCGGATTCCAACCGTACTTGGACCACACCTTCGTGTCATACAGATCGACATCGAACGGGTCGAGCTTCTCATCGAGCAAACGGAGCGTTCCCGGTGCGGGAAGTAGCTGATAAGCCGACGGGATCGTGAAAACCGTAAATTTTGACGTGTCTTCAAGAAAAGGCAGATCGATGCGCAGTCCGCCTATCGTATAGCCGTTTAGCAACGCACCGAGTGAGGACGCAGCACCTTCGTTCGGCGTGCCGAGCAGAATAACCTTGTCAAAATGCTTTGCTCCGGCCCATGTCGGGGTCAGCTTTTTGCTGCCCGATGGCAATTCCGCGTCACCGTACATTACAGCGTATCGCGAAATTATACCGCCAAGCGAGTGGGCGACGATATCAAACTTAAGATTGGGCTTTTTGAGTTTTTTCTTTAGTGCTTCGACGCTGGCGATCAGCCGCTGTGCATTCTCGATATTATCGAGCCGCCAATCATAGGCAAAAACATAGAGCGAATCGTGGTCACCATCTTCGGACGGCGCATCCCATTTTTCCTCGGTATAGCCGCCTCGCATCTCCATCGCTCGGATGAATCCGCCGTAGACATCGGTAACTGTCACCGGGCCGATCTTGACGTTCCTGAGCACATCGCCGGGAACAATGTTGTCCTTAACCCTGTCAATATTGATCGATAACGGTAGCCTTAGGTCTTCGGATTTTGCCTTGATAGCCCGGAACCAGATTTTCTCGCCCGTTTTCTTGTCTACAAGTTCCGATCCTGAAAGTCCGGGGATTAATATCAACGGATTCTTACCCTGAGCAAACAGCGAGGCACTCGACACGAGCAGCAAAATTGCCGCCTGCGAAGCGATCATTATCGATCTTTTGAGTCCTATCTGTTTCATCTAAACGTTTGGCATTACAGCGTTTGCGGCCGTCTTATCTTCGAGCCATTTCTTAAAGTCGCCCGGAAATTGCTTGATCGCACTCTGTATCGGCCACGCCGCGGCATCGCCAAGAGCGCAAAAGCTTTTGCCCTCGATGTTGTCGCAGATATCGAGCAGCAATTGAGCGTCCTCTGGCTTGCCGCCGCCGCCGGCGATGCGGTCGAATATTTTTACCAGCCAATCCGTGCCTTCGCGGCAAGGCGTGCACCAACCACACGATTCGTGTTTGTAAAATTCGGTCAAGTTCTTGGTCGTCTCCATTATGTCGACCGTTTCATCCATGACCATCATGCCGCCCGTGCCGAGCATCGAGCCGGCGGCGACAAGCCCTTCGTAATCAAGAGTTACATTCTTACCGAGAATTTGCCCCGCGTTCATAATGTAAACGCTTGAGCCACCCGGGATCACGGCTTTGAGCTTGTTATTGCGAAGCATGCCGCCGCAGTCTTCCATGATGAATTTTTCCATGTCGGCGTAGCCCATCGGAAGTTCATAAACGCCCGGTTTCTTGACGTGTCCGCTGATCGACCAAAGTTTTGTTCCGCCGCTCTTTTCCGTACCGAGATCACGCCAGGCGATGCCGCCCATCTCGATAATTTGTGGTATCGACGTGAACGTCTCAACATTATTTACAACTGTCGGCGAGGCATAAAGCCCCTCGACGGCGGGAAACGGCGGTTTCATACGCGGATGGCCGCGATAACCTTCGAGCGACGTCAGCAATGCCGTTTCTTCACCGCAAATGTATGCGCCTGCACCGGTGTGTGTATGAATATCGTGATCGAAACCTGAGCCAAGGATGTTTTTCCCGAGATAACCGGCCTCCCGTGCCTCGGCCAGAGCGACATCCATTATGTCGATCAGGTACTTGTATTCGCCGCGAGTGTATATGTAGCCGACCTTAGAACCGAGCGCATATGCCGCGATGATCATCCCTTCGATCATCGAATGCGGATCGCGTTCCATCAGATAGCGATCCTTGAAACTACCGGGCTCCGATTCGTCGGCGTTGCAAACCACGTATTTGGATTTCGGACTGTCCTTTGGCACAAAAGACCATTTCATACCGGTCGGAAATCCCGCACCGCCGCGTCCCCGCAATGCCGAGTCTTTCACCTGCTGAATGATGTCGGCCGGAGCCATCTTGAGCGCCGTCTCAAGCGATTTGTAACCGCCGGTATCGCGATACACCTTTAGCGTGTGCCCATCTTTGATGTGCATTCGCTTGAGTGAAAGCGGCTCGCAGCCTATTGCTCTAATTTCCATCTGTTGTCGAACCGAAGGCTCTGCCAGCCTGCGTGTATCAGACTCGCACGCCTGGCAGGCGTGCGGTCCGACGTTACAATCCCAAATCCCTTGCGATGACCAGCGTATCGGTATGCTGGTTGAACTTAACGATCTTGCCGTCACGCAATTCCCATTCGTGAGCGAACGGAACCGTCGTGCTCTTGCCGGTTTTCAAATACTTACCCGAATAAGTGCCGATCGAGACGACATTGCCATCGCCGCCGTCAACGATCTTGTTCGGCACTGCCGAAAAACCTTCCCACTCGGTCGCAAGCCGCATAAATACGCCCGACAAAACGCCCATCGGGCCATCGAACGTACCCGCGTACATGAAACCCTCGGCTTCGGTCCAAGCGATGTTTTCGTCAAACGCCCCCAAAACTCCGGGCACGTTGCCCGTAGCAAATGCGTCATAAATGCCTTGTATGATCTCGCCGTTTGTCATAATTTATAGAAGCTCCGTAAACTCAGCTTCGGTCAATCCAGCATCTTTAACAATCCCGCCCATCGTAAGAGCGTTAACCGGGTTATGACGGGGAATCGTGATGATCCGCTCACCGTTGGTCATTACGATGTGCTTTCCTTGTCTGGCAACCCAAAATCCGGCCTTTTCCAAAGCTCGAACAGCTTTCAAATGATTAATGCCAGAAATCTTCGGCATTAAGCCGCGACCTCCACCTCTCGTATTTCAGCGTCGAGCAAATTCATATCGACGACATCGAGATATTCACGTATTGCTTCCCGAATATTCTCCAATGCCTCTTGTTCTGTGTCACCCTGCGACCAGCAACCCGGCAAAGCAGGGCACGAAATACTAAAACCTTCTTTCGTTTGATGTAATGCGACCTTGTAATGCATACTTCATCCTCGTGTCCGTAGCCCAGCATGTAAGTAAGGGCTCAAGTTCAGCTCCGAATCAATAGCAGTCGAACTCCGGCATTCGCTGCGTTGTTGTTAACTATAAACTTACCCCTTCTCGTCGCTTTAATGATAATGGCTCGTAGCCAATCGCTTTGTTTCATTCGTTATCGGTTCGAGGTCGAGTTCGTCCGGGTCCTTTGCCATTCTGGCAAATTTTGCTGCTCATAAAAATACATCGTCACATGGGAAACAATGGCCAGCGCTGCAAATATGATCCAGACAGGCCGCCACGGAGCCTTAAACTTAGCAGCCACTGCCGAGGGAACACCCGCGACGAGGATTACTCCTAAGACGCCGCCAAGGGATTCCGCGAGGCCTTCGCCCAAAAATAAGCAAACAACAAATGAGGTTGAAAGCGTCCCTATTACGACGCCCTTGCTTCTCTCTTTTCCAAGTTCATACTGAGTAATCTCTTTATCGGTTTGCCTTGTCAGCGGTGTATCGGGAACAGCTCGTCCAGGTTTTTCGTCCAATCCCAAAAGCGACATATAAACCACCTATACTCGAAACAAATCCAACTCGCCCTATATGAAACCGCCTATCTTATCCATCTTCCCACTGTCAGATCTTCATGTCCGTAGCCCCAAATAAGTAAGGGCTCAAGTTAATTTACAAGTCAACGTCAAGCATCCTAGTCGCATTATCTGACTAGCGTGCGTATTTACGACGCGCGAGGGCTAATGACACGAATCCAATATCCTATCCACCTTCTCCACCGTCAGATCCTCGTGATAGTCAAACCCGATCTGCATCATCGGAGCCGTGCCGCAGCTGCCGAGGCATTCGACCATCGTGACGGTATATTTGCCGTCGTCGGTCGTCTCGCCTGGATGAATGTCGAGTTTTGAACAAATATGCTCGGTGATATCCGGCTCGCCCGTGATCCGGCACGACAGCGTCTTGCAGATCTGGATATGATGACGCCCGACAGGGCGCATGTTGAACATCGAGTAAAACGTCGCCGTCTCCCAGACGTCTGTTACTTCGATATTCAAAAACTTCGCGAGAAAATTCACGCCCGGATTATCGACCCAGCCGCGTTCCCGCTGAACGAGCATCAACAGCGGTATCAACGCCGACCGCGTCCGATCAGCGGGATACTTCGCGACGTGAGCCTTCATCTCGTCAATGACCGCTGGCGAAAACTCCGCCACCTCGCCGGAGACGAGAATCTTGTCTGTGTAACTTGTAGGTGTTGCTGCTGCCATTCTTAACAATGGAAAATGGATGGTGGACAATGGAAAATGGCCTTTTCCTCAAATTGTCCATTGTCCATTATCAATTCTCCATTTAACGATCGATTTCCCCCAAAACAATATCCAACGAACCAATGATAGCCACCACATCTGCGATCATTTCGCCCTCGCTCATGACTGGTAGCGCGGACAAATTCACAAACGACGGGCCGCGGAAGTGGACGCGTTCGGGTTTTGGGCCGCCGTTGGACTTCATATAGACGCCGAGCTCGCCTTTTGAGGCTTCAATCGCCATATAGACCTCGCCCGGCGGGACGTTAAATCCCTCGGCGACGATAAGGAAATGGTGGATCAGCGAGTCCATATGCTTACGCATATCGTCGCGATCGGGCAGAACGATCTTCGGCGCGTCGGCTTTGATCGGCCCCGGCTTTAATCTCTCGAGAGCCTGGCGAACGATCTTGTAGCTTTCGGTCAGCTCACGCATTCGCACCTTGAACCGCGACCACACGTCGCCATCCGGCTCGGTCGGGATGTCAAAATCGTACGTCTCGTAACCGGTGTAAGGATTGACTTTACGGAGATCAAGCTCAACGCCGCTGCCTCGCAGGCTTGGCCCTGTCAGTCCCCAGTCGATCGCGTCTTCCTTCGAAATAATACCGACACCTTTTGTTCTGCTGTGCCAAATCGTGTTGCCGGTAATCAAAGTATCGAAAGTATTTAACGCGTCAGGGAAGTCGCGCAAGAACTGATTGACGCGATTCTCAAATCCGGCCGGCAGGTCCATCATCAGGCCGCCGATGCGGAAATAGCTCGGCGTCATACGACCGCCCGATGCTGACTCGATGATATTCAGGATCTTCTCGCGTTCCTTAAAAGTAAACCAAAACGGCGTCATCGCACCCATGTCGAGGCACGACGTGCCAAACCACACCATGTGCGAAGCAATACGCTGCAATTCGCACATCAGCACGCGAATGACCTGAGCACGCTCGGGAATTTCGAGGCCGAGCAGTTTCTCGGCGGCCATCACATACACGAGATTGTTGCCGAGCGGATTGAGATAATCCATCCGGTCCGTGATGACGATGCCTTGCTGGTATTTCTTGTATTCAAAGAGCTTCTCCATTCCCGTATGGAGATAGCCGATGTCGGGAATGGCTTTTATGACCATCTCGCCGTCGAGCCGCAGGTCCAGACGCAAAACGCCGTGCGTCGACGGATGCTGCGGCCCCATCGACAGCGTCATCTGCGATTCAAGAGCGCTGTCGAGCACCTCTGGAGAATTTATGTTTTCTACGGCAGTTGCCATTTGTAATCTTTAATTGTCAATTGTTAATTTCTAAATTGTTAATTGGTTAAAAAGAGCATCTTTCTACCAATTTACAATGACCAAATTTACAATTTACAATTTAATTCAAGCTATAGGGCTCATAACCTCTGAGCGGATAATCTTTTCTCAACGCATGGCCGTCGAAATCCGACGGCAGTAAAATGCGCCTTAGATCCGGGTGGCCGTCGAATGTCACGCCGAGGAGGTCGAATGTTTCGCGTTCGTGCCAATCGGCTGTTTTCCAAAGGTGCGTTACCGTGTGGACATGAGCATCGTCCTCTGAAAGCAGCACTTTCAGACGGAGCCTTTGATAGTGCGTTGTCGAGAAAAGGTGATAGTTGACCTCAAAACGCGGATCGTCCTCAGGGCCTCGATCGACTCCACAGAGATCGGCGAGCAGGTCGAAATCTTGCGTCTCCTTTAGAAAACGACACGCTTCGACGATCGATTCGCGAGGAACCACAACGGTAACCTCGCCAAAAGCATCGATAACTTCCGTTACCCAGGCGGTGTCCTTTTCTTTTAGCTTATCCACAAAAACGTGGAGCTTTTCAGTCATAAAATCATCACACCGCAGAGACGCTGAGCCGCAGAGGAAAGAGACATATTCAAAAACTCTGCGTCTCGGCGTCTCTGCGGTAAAATCTTGGCTTACGAACTTCTGCGTCGCTCGTGCTTCGAGGGCACTGAGTACGGCCGCGAAGTTTCGCCTGCGGCGACTTCGGTTTCCATTTCTCGCTCGAGTGCCGTTCCTTCGGTTACTGGCAACGTTCCCGGTACGACCGACACGCGAGACTCGGGTTCGTATGTGTCGCGGCGATCTTTGACAGATTCCTTCATGATCTTTTCCTGAAGCATCGTGATCGCGTGGACCAGCATTTCCGGCCTCGGCGGACATCCGGGAACGTACACATCGACCGGAACGATCTTATCGACGCCCTGGACGATCGCGTAATTATCAAATACACCG
>JANPDK010000201.1:0-11972 GCA_031431415.1 Acidobacteriota bacterium
CACGGCGGATATTGAAACAGCCTACCCCAAATTAAGCAAAGAAACTGCTTCGGCATTGAATCCGGACGCGATCATTCTTTCGGAATCGGATGATAACAAAGAGCCGAACGACGCTTTTAAGAATTCGCCAGCGGTGAAAAACGGGCGCATTTATAAGGTGAATGCTGACCTGCTGTCGCGGCCGGGACCGCGGCTGGTCGATGCGTTGGAGCAGATCGCGAAGGCTCTGCATCCGGAAAAGTTTAATTGAGCGTTAGTTAGAAGACAGCTGTTGGCTTTTAGCCCAAAGCTTTCAGCCAAATTTCGGCTGAAAGCTGATCGCTGGCGGCTGGCAGCTGTTTTTCAAACTCGGCCGGGACATAGATGAAGCGAGGTTTATTTATCGGAGCGGGTCTGCTCGTTTTGCTTGCTGTCGTGATAACGGCGGCGGCGATGCTTGGTGCGGAGCGGCTGCCATTGTTTGATCTTTCTGAGCAGCAACGGTCGATCTTGTACGACATTCGGTTGCCGCGAATTTTGTTAGGAGCGTGTGTCGGGGCGAGTTTGGCGGTTGCGGGTGCGGGGCTGCAATCTTTGCTAAGAAATCCACTGGCCGAGCCGTATTTGCTTGGCGTGTCGAATGGTGCGGCGTTGGGGACGATGGTTGCGTTCGTATTTTTCCAAAGTCTTGAGATAACGCGACCTGTTTTGGCTTTTGCCGGTGCTGGCCTGGCAACGTTGGCGGTTTATCGAATGGCAAAAAGCCGTGCCGGAATGAATGTCGAGCGGCTCGTTTTGTCGGGGGTGATCGTCACGACGTTTTTGTCCTCGGTGATCGTGATGCTGACGACGCTTCTTGATGCGGCTAAACTCCGGAGCTTTACGTTCTGGCTGCTAGGCGATCTGTCTCAGGCGACTACGAATGGGGTTTATCTTAGCCTCGGGGCTGTGATAATTGGAACAATCATTTTGATGTCGCAGGCGAGGGCTTTGAATCTGATGATGGTTGGCGAGCGTGATGCGTTCGATTTTGGTGTCGAGGTTGGGCGGGTCCGGATGTTGGTTTTTGGGGCGGCCAGCCTTGTCGTGGGAGCGGCTGTGGCGGCAAGCGGTAGCGTCGGATATGTCGGATTGATCGTGCCGCATCTCGTCCGGCTAACGGTCGGCAGCGACAATCGTCTGGTCGTGCCATTTTCGGCGATCGTTGGGGCGATATTTGTGGTGTTTGCAGACACTATCGCGAGGACGGCTATCGCACCGAGGGAACTGCCGGTTGGCGCGGTAACGGCATTAATCGGAGCTCCGCTGTTTATTTATTTGTTACGGAGGAATTAGGTTAGAACCGGGAGCGGTAGCGACTGGGTTCTTTTGCGTCGAGGAGAGAACCACCCCGGCATTCCGATAAAAAGCATCGGAATGCCACCGCTCCTTCGTAAGGAGGGGAGCTTTGAAGAGATGCTTGAGGTGAGAGACATTTCGATCAGTTACGGCGAGCGGGCGGTTCTGCGCGATGTTTCGTTCGAACTGCGCGACGGGCAGATCATCGTCTTGCTCGGCGCGAACGGTGCCGGTAAGACGACCTTGATTAAGGCTTTGAATGGGACGCTGCCAACTTCTGCAGGTGAGATACGTCTCGATGAACGCCCACTCGCGAGCATTTCGCGGCGAGAGATCGCTAAGAACATCGCGGTCGTTGCGCAGGAAAATGAAACTCGGTTTCCAATCACGGTTTTGGAATTCGTGCTGTCGGGGCGGTTTGTACATGGCGGGGCGTTCGGTTGGGAGAGTGCGACGGATATTGAGTTTGCGGAGAGAGCTTTGGCGGATTGCGATCTTGCCGGATTTGCCTCGCGGCTAATGAACGAGCTTTCCGGCGGCGAACGCCAGCGCGTCGTTCTCGCTCGTGCCCTCGCGACCGGAGCCAAAATTCTCCTGCTCGACGAGCCAACAGCAAATCTCGATCTCGCACATCAGGCGATGATGTTTCGCTTGGTCCGCGAACGCTGTCGCTCGTGCGGTGCGTCGGCGGTGGTTATCACGCACGATTTAAATCTCGCGGCTGAGTTCGCCGATGAGATATTGTTGCTTAAGGATGGCCGGATCGCTGCGAAAGGTGTTCCGACCGAGGTTTTGATTGCTGAGAATATCAACCATGTTTTTGGCGTAAAAGTTTTGCTGGACCGAAGTCCGGCTAGCGGTAACGTTCGGGTTACGAACGTGTTTTAAGTTCAGAGTGCAAGCTTTAGCTTGTCTTCTTAGGCTGTCGTAAGAACAAGCTAAAGCTTGCACTCTGAACATGTTGGCAATAGAAGCAACGGAAGTCCGGTGCAAATCCGGCGCTGCCCACGCAACAGTGAGGGCAAATGATGAATATCGAATGATGAACAACGGATGAAGATTCGTTATTCGGAATTCGAAATTCAATATTTGCCCGAGCCTGGAACTTTGCTCATTTGTCGGGTTTTGAACCATTCTGCGATGGGCAGAAAAGGAGAAAAGATGAAGTTTTTTGGGTTAGTTTTTCTATCATTATTTTTGTTTGGAGCCGTCTCGGCACAAACCTCGACGGTTACGGGTGAGTTGATCGAAGGCGGTAAAGTGATCGCCGATCAAACGATCAGACTCGTTTCGGCAACCCGCTCATTTGAGGCAAAAACCGATGCCTTTGGCCGGTATAGCTTCGTGAATATTCCCGATGGCAGATATCTGCTGGTTTACAACAACAAACAGGCCAGCGTGAATGTTGCGAACGGTCAGGTCTCGATCGCGAATTTGGCCGAGGTCGTGCAAATCTCGGCTGGAACGACGCAGACGGTTGAGCAGGTCTCGAAAACGGTTGATGTCATTGATGGCCAGGAAATGCGCGACCGGGCGGACTTCTCTTTGATCGAATCGTTACGCAGCATTCCCGGATTTCGCGTTGCTCAGACCGGCGGTTTTGGACGATTGGCGACGATCAAGACGCGTGGGCTAAGAAATTGGGATACGGCGGTGTTGATCGATGGCATACGTTTTCGCGATGTGACGGGTATCAACGGAGATGCAACGGCGTTTTTGAGCGATTTTACGCTGACGAGCGTCAGTAAAGTCGAGGTCTTGCGTGGTTCTGGTTCGTCGCTGTATGGTACGAATGCGATCGGTGGGGCGATCGATTTCCAAACTCCGACTGCACGGCAGGGAACTCATGGTCAGGTCGGCGGAGCGTTTGGCGGACTCGGTCTGGGACGCTTTCGCGGGAATATTTCGCATGGAACGGAAAGTGGTAAGTTCGGCATTACAGCGGGCCTTTCGCAGACGACTTATCGAAAGGGGATCGACGGCGATGACAGAGCCAACAACACAAATCTACAGACACGGATCGATCTTGCTCCGGCAAAAAAGACGAGTATTTCAGGCCGGATCTTCTTTTCCGATGCCAACGTTCGGCTCAATACCGACCCGGACACCAGAGGCACCTTGCCGCCTACAAATGCGACGATCATCAGAGCTCAGCAAGGTGTGAATTTCACGTTTGACGCCAACGATCCTGACCGCCGGCAGGACTCGCGATTCTTTAACGGGCAATTCGTTGTCAATCAGGTCGTCAACAGCAAGTTTCTCATCAGCGGTTATTATCAGGGCCTGACAACCAAGCGAACCAACAATAACGGCCCGTTGGGTGCAGGTTTTCAAAGCTCCTCGACGAGCCTTTTTGACGGAACGATCCACACTGGAAATATTCATTTCAACTGGACGCCGGTGCGTGAAAATACGCTGACGGCGGGATACGAGTTCGAGAGCGAGAGTTTCCTGAATGACGGCAAGACGCCATCCGGAACCGCGAATTTCTTCACAAAGGCAGGACAAAAGAGCAACACATTTTACGCACAGAATCTTGTTAGTTTGTTCAATGGCGACTTGCAGCTTGCCGGTGGATTTCGTGTTCAGCGGTTTTGTTTGAACAGGCCTGAGTTCAGCATTATAAACGCTCTGTACAATAACCTGACGCTCACCAACCCGCCGACCGCATATACGTTTGACGGCTCAGCGTCTTATTTTTTCCGCAAGTCAGGGACCAAACTGCGTGCTCACGTTGGCAACGGTTATCGGGTGCCTTCGCTATACGAGCGGTTCGGGTCGTTCTTTAACACGTTTCCATCGAATGCATTTGTCGCGATCGGCGATCCTTTCCTGAAACCCGAAAAGACAATCGCGTTTGACGCCGGTATTGAGCAGAATGTCGCTAACGATCGCATTCGTCTCTCCGGAACATACTTCTGGACGCGACTCAACGATATCATCAATTACGGCAACGTGGTGCCCAACATCGGTACGACACCGCGACCTTTTGGCGGTTATCGAAATGGAAAGGGCGGCACGTCGCGTGGCGGCGAATTCAGCGTCAAGGCCAGGGCGACGAGCACGACCGACCTGTTTGCGTCCTACACCTACACAGACAGTGTCCAACTGACGCCGCAGCTTTCGGGTAGCGGCATTCTAAAGACGCTTGGCGTTCCCGACCATCAATTTACGCTCGTCGCGACGCAGCGGTACAAGCGTTTTTGGGTGAACTTCGACTTCCTCGCTACCTCGACGTATCTTGCTCCGATCTTTAGCAATACGACTTTCAACTCGTATATCTATCGTTTCAAAGGTAACCGAAAGGGCGATCTGACGGCGGGCTACACCTTTGGCATCAAGAAAGAAAAGATGACGATGCGTGTATACGGGACGATCGAGAATGTGTTCGATCAGGAATACTACGAGAACGGCTTTCGAACCACCGGGGCGACCGGGCGGTTTGGATTGACGTTCGGATTTTAGGCTTGCCAATGAGAGTCGGGCGGTAGCGGCCCGACTCTCCGCCTCATCTTTTTCCCTACAATTCGTGCTATCATTGATGTAAAAGAGAGGACACATCCATGAGGAAAAAACTGCTGTTTTGTTTTTGCATTACCCTTTTGACCGTGACCCCAGGCTCGGCACAGGGCCGACAGATCACTAATCTTGATCTGCAGAAGTATCGCGATGCCCGCGTCGCGGCAGACAAAGAGCTTGGCGAGAACTACGAAAAGCTCGGCTTTCCTTCGCCCGAGGAACTCGAACGCCGTCGCGAAAAGAGCCGTGTCGAAACAGAACGCCTCGACGTTCAGCGGGAGATCGCCTCACGTCACGTGACCGTTTATAGCCGCGACATTAGGCAGAATGACGGGTACCTTTCCAGCGGCTATTACTACTCACCCTATGTGAATCGTTACCCGAGGCCACGAACGCAAGGGCAGCCCGGATATTTTGCCGGAGGACAGTTTTGGCCGACCGGGCCCGCTACTAGGCCGCGACCACTATTTATAAGGCCACGGAATCGATAAATACCTATGAAAGAAGGTTGGGAAGCCGTTATCGGCATGGAGATACATACGCAGCTTGCGACTAACAGCAAGATTTTTTGCTCGTGCGCGGTCGAGACGGGTGGTGAGCCTAATTCGAACACGTGTCCGGTGTGTCTTGGTTTGCCTGGAGCGTTGCCGGTATTGAATAGGCGTGTGATCGAGCTGGGTGCGCGAGCGGCATTGTCTCTCGGACTTGAGATACAAGAGACGTCGATCTTTGCACGTAAGAATTACTTCTATCCCGACCTGCCAAAGGGCTATCAGATCTCGCAGTACGACAAGCCGTTCTCGGCTGATGGGCATCTGACGATCATGACCTCTGAGCGTGACGATCAAGGGCGTCCGGTCGAATGGCGGCCGATGACGATCCATATTCAGCGAATGCACCTCGAGGAAGACGCAGGAAAGAATGTCCACGAAGGCCTGCCCGATACCGACAAATACTCGTACGTCGACCTCAACCGTGCGGGAACGCCACTTGGCGAGATCGTGACGTCGCCGGATTTTCGCACTTCGTGGCAGGCCTATGACTATGTAAATCACGTTCGACGCGCGTTGCAATGGGTAGGTGCGAGCGATGCCGACATGGAAAAAGGGAATCTGCGTTGCGAGGCGAATGTCTCAGTAAGAAAGGTCGGTGAGACCGGGTTTAGGAATAAGGTCGAGCTGAAGAATCTTAATTCGGTTCGTTTCATGCAAAAAGCGATCGAGTATGAGATCGAACGCCAGATCGAAGCCCACGAAAAAGGCGAGCCGGTGAATCAGGAATCGCGTCTGTGGGACGAGAAGAATAACCGAACACGGTTTATGCGGAGCAAAGAGGACGCGCACGATTACCGCTATTTCCCAGAGCCTGATCTGCAGCCACTGCGTGTTACCGCCGAGTTCATCGACAGCGTAAAACGGGATATGCCGGAATTGCCGGACGTTATGCGTGATCGCTTTATGGACGTTTACAAGATCGGCTATTCGGAGGCATCGCAACTCGTCGCTGATCGTAATCTCGCAGAATATTTTGAGACGACCTCGCGAATCACCGCAAATCCTAAGCTGTCGGCCAATTGGATACTCGGCGAGCTGACAAAAGAACTAAACAACTCGGGCAAAACCGTTTCCGAAAGCCGTCTGACTGCAGAAGAACTTGCGGAACTGATAACCACGGTTGAATTCGGCTCGATAAATAATAATCAAGCGAAGGATGTGCTTGTCGAGATGTTCGCGACCGGCAAACCGGCACCTGAGGTGATCAAGGAAAAGGGTTTCGAACAGGTTTCGGACAGCACAGCGATCGAAACGATCGTCGATGAGATCATCGCCGCCAATCCCGGTCAGGTCGAGGCGTATCGCGGAGGCAAGGACGCGTTGTTCGGCTTCTTTGTCGGCCAGGTGATGAAGGCTTCCCACGGTAAAGCGAATCCTAAGGTCGTTAATGATGTCCTAAAAGAAAAATTGTGAGCTTGAACGATAAAATTGCACTCGTAACCGGAGCCTCAAAAGGCATTGGCTACGCGATCGCGAAACGTCTGGCCGAGGCTGGGGCCAAAGTCTATATTTGCTCTCGCGATCGGGATGAAGTTGAGGCAGCGGTCGCCCGCCTCTCAGAGATCGGCGAGGCGTACGGCAAAGTTTGCGATGTGCGTGACGAAGAGCAGGTCAAACGGCTTCTCGAATCGTGCGAATCGCGGCTCGGCGGAATCGATATTCTTGTAAACAATGCTGGCGTCGGCATCATGCGAAAGACGGTCGAGGAGATCACACCAGACGAGTTTCGTCAGACGATCGAGACTAATCTGCTCGGCACTTACTATGCCTGTCACTACGCGATACCGATGTTAAAACGTCGCGGCGGCGGTTATATCATTAATATCTCGTCGTTAGCGGGGCAAAATGCGCACCCCGGAATGGCCGCTTACAATGCGTCAAAGTTTGCGCTAAATGGGTTTACCGAGGCAATGATGCAGGAAGTCCGACACGACAATATTAAGGTCAGCTACATCTGTCCGGGCAGCGTAAATACGGAGTTTGGCGGTGACTCGATCTCGGACGAAAAAGCGTGGCAGATACAACCGGGCGATATCGCTCAGATCGTAATGGATCTTTTGGCCATGGAGCCGCGAACGCTACCCAGCAAGGTCGAGGTAAGGCCGAGCCGTCCGCCGGTCAAGCAGTGACGGACATGCCGAGGCACTCGAGTGAGTAGGTCAAATCTTTCTCGGTGAATGGCTTGATCACATATCCCGAAGCTCCCAGCTCGGCGGCACGTGTCTGGTGCTCTTCAGAGTCGAGCGATGTCACAAGTACAACCGAAATATGACCGAAATTGTCGTCAGTCTTGATGTACTCAAGCATCTCCCAGCCGTCGATGTTTGGCATCTCGACGTCTGAGAGGATAAGGTCTGGCTCAATCGTGCCGTTGAGCAGCAGTTCGAGAGCGTCGGCACCGCTGTTAGCGGTGATCGTGCGAAGTCCTGCTGCGGCGACTATCTTCTGAGTTTGACGGCGAATGCTGGGGCTGTCATCGACGATTAGCACGAGCGGCGAAACTATGGGGGCGTCAACGGCGGGTTCGGCCTTAGGTTTGACCGCCGAAGGTTGGACGCTCTGGACCGGCAGGAGGAGGGTGAAGGTTGTTCCGCTTTGCGGTTCGGATTCCACAAGGATACTGCCGCCCCGGCTCTCGAGGCTTTCTTTGACAATGCTCATGCCGACGCCGCGACCGGCATTGAGGTCAATCTTGTCAGCAGTTGTCAGGCCGCGATCGAAGATGAGTTTGAGGGCATCGCCGTTAGTCATCTGTTCCGCTACATCGACGGTGATAATACCGCCTGCAACTGCCTTATCTTTGATCTTTGAAATTGAAATACCAGAGCCATCGTCAGCGACTGTCATTACGACAGTTTCTTCATCCGCATCGAGACGGATGGTGATCTTGCCAGTTTCAGGCTTGCCGAGCAGGCGGCGCGTCTCGGGCCGCTCGATGCCGTGAACAACAGCGTTCTTGAGCAGGTGGAGCAGTGGTTCAATGAGCGAATCGACGATCTGGGTATCGATCTCGATGTCACCGTTCTCGATCTCGACACGGGCCTTTTTTCCTTCGTCAACGCTCGTCACTTGAACGGCCCGGCTAAGGCGGGTCTCGAGAGTGCCGAAACGCACCATTCGAATGCGCTGCAGTTTGGCGTATAGTTCGTCCGTCAAGCTGTGCTGGGCTTCGAAGATCGCCGTCAACTTTGCGAGCATTTCGGCGTCGATAGCTGGACCGAGACCGAGTTCGCTAAAGCGTTCGGCAAGCGACGATTGATTGATAACCAGATTTCGCGAAACGGTGAGCAGGTCGTCGAGCCGATCGAGTGCGACACGAACAATTGGTGTCGAGGCCGGACGGTATGTGTCGGGGCGGCCATTTGTCGATGCACTTTCTTTATCGGTGCGTTTCGATGAATTGGTTCCAGTCACCTCCGAGGCAAATGATGCGAGGGCGGCCTCGTAGTGCTTGTTAAGATTTGGGTCGTTGTCAAGATTCTTGGCGGTGACAAGGGCATTGAGATGCATTGCCGAGGCGTCGAGAAACTCAAGAATGTCTCGCGAAGCCTCAATCCGCAGCTCGACCATTTTATCGAGCAGATCCTCCATCCGGTGCGCGGTCGATGACGCGTCGCCCATTCCGACGATGCCGGCAGCGCCTTTGAACGTGTGCGAACTACGCCGGATGTTCCAAAGGGCATTTGTGTCACCCGGAGATGCGGCGAGCTTCTCGAGCTCATTAAAAATATTGGCGAGCAGTTCGTCGGCCTCGGTGCGGAAGATATCGAGCGTTTCTTCGTCTATGTCAAAAGCCTCGTTCGGCAAATTGTTGACCGCTTCGCTCTGCGGTGCGATCTCGTCAAATGAAGCATCGACGAAGCCGGAGACATCGTCGATGAGTTCGTGGCTACCGTGTCGCCAAACTGTGGCTTCGATCAAAGAGACTAGGTCAAGAGCATTGATCGCTCCCACGACTGCGTTCGCAGCAGTGATATTGTCGATAGCCTCGCGTGCTGAGAAAGCGGCAAGCTCGATCTCAGAGTGGCTGTTTTCGCGGGCATCCGACGCCAGACGTGCGAGATCGCGACGGGGGATCGCAAGATCATCCACGTCGCCGGTTTGAGCGACGATCAGTAGGGCACTTCTTATAGAAGCGAGATCGCGCTCGGCGTTCTTGATTGAAAATTGAGATGTTTCGCGGTCCATTTGATGCCGCACGAAGAAATGTTTGTGGGAGACAAACTCTCGTGAATTTAAGCTTCTGGCAAAAGGTAGGTTTCGAGTGCTTTCATCAATGTTTCAGGGCCAAATGGCTTGGTAACATAGCCGGTCGAACCAGCCATACGGCCGCGAACCTTGTCAAAGAAGCCGTCTTTGCCGGAGATCATAACGACCGGTAGATCTTTAGCCTGCGGGTTCGATCGAATCTGTTTGCAGACCTCGTAGCCGTCCATTCGCGGCATCGTGATGTCGAGCAGTACCAGATCGGGCAGTTCGGTCTCGAGATGTTCGAGAGCCTCAACACCGTCGGATGCACAGACCACGACGTGGCCTGATTTTTCGAGTTTGCCTGAGATCAGCTTTCGCACGGTCGGGCTATCATCGACGACTAGGATTCGTTTGCCAGTAAGGCGTGTTTCGTTTATCTCATTTTGACGGCTGATCTCGTCCATGCGGATCGCAAGAGCATTGACCTGGCCGGCAAGAATGACATTGTTGGCGTCAAGCCGCGAAGCTTCCTGCAGATACTTGAGGCCCGACTCGAAGTTGCCAAGATTGAGATGGCCGAGGCCGAGATCCGTCATTTCGGTTTCGTTAAACTCACGTAGGTTCCAATCGGCTTCCATTTGCGTGACGGCGGCCTGTAGGAAATCGCGGTCGACATCGCGGACGTTGAGCAAAGCCTCGATATCCGAAAGTGTCAGGCGTGCTTTGCACGCCCCACAATCGAATGACTGAGGGTCAGTAGTCGAGCCACAGAACGGGCAGGCGTTACCGCTGGCCTGTACGCTGTCAGTTTGTACCGGTTGGTCAGCGACGAAGGTGTCGTGAATTTCTTCTTCGTCCGATCGGGCTGAGTATTCTTCCTGCTGAGCCTCAACAGAAACATCGTCGGAAACTTTGCTTTCGAACGGCGAGAAGCGCTCGACCGTCTCATTTTCGGCGTCAACCGAGACGTGAACGGGACCGAAGAGTTCTTCGACCGAACGCGGCTGTTCAGCTTCGACGGCTTCTTCCGGCTGAGCGGAAAGCTCTACGGCGTGGGTTTCTTCGGCGTCCTCAGCGTGGGCCGAAAACTGATGAGATTCTTCCTCCGCGGCCGCTTCAACTGATTCCTCAGTTGGCTGTGTCGCGAAGCTTTCTTCCGGCAAGAAAGTTTCGGACGGATCGACGTAAGGGGTGGCCTGCGGCTCGTCGTCGGCAAAGGCCTCGGCAGCCGGGGCCGCTTCGACGGGAGCCATTTCGCTTGCGGTGACCACCTTCGAAGCACCGAATGTCAGAGCTAGGAAGGCGAGGCCGGAGCGAGCGGCGACGTTTTTAGGATCAATCTCAAGAGCTTTTTCGAGAGCCTCGATCTTTTGCTCGACGCTAGATGAGAGGTGCGATTTGAGCGTCCAGGCTTCGACTGAGTCGGGAACATCTTCCAGGTACGCGTCGATTATCCCGATGGCCTTTGCCTGATCGCCGGCCATGGCAGCTTGCTTGGCTTCCTCAAATGCAGCTTGTGATCTGGCGGCGTAAATGCTGGCAACCGCCGCTTTAGCGGCATCGTGTTCGGAGTCGAACTCGAGAACGCGGTCTAAAAATTCAAGTTTCTGATCATCGTCATCCGTCATCGACGCAAGAACAAACCATGCGGGCGCAAAATGAGGATCAAAGTCGATTGCTTGATCAACGCAGCGAGCGGCTAGAGCATCGGATCCCTGTTCGCGGGCTGAAACGGCACGTTGGACAAAATTCTTGGCGAGCAACGAACGTGTAGCCTGACGCCATTCGATTGCACGGGAATTATCTGGATTAATGCTCAGCACGCGGTCGAGAAAAGCGAGCAATTCCTCTGGATAATCGCTGATCGACGCAAGCCACATCCATGCGTCCTCGGAGTGCGGATCGATCGCCGACGCCCGCGAAAGCAACTTTCGAGCGGTGTCACGGTCTCCGTTTTGAGCGGCGGCAACCCCTTTCTTGAGGAGTGCCTCGATGCCATTCCCATCCGGAAAGGTAAAATCCTCCAACGATTCGTAGGGGACAGGTGGAAGTGTAGCGGCAACAGAGTCGAAATCTAATCTCATAAATTTGCGGGGCAGACAGGTAGGTTTATTGGGTCGTTAATGAACATCAGCCGTAACGGGCGCATCACTGGCAAGGTTGCAATTGCAATCGCGATGCCATGGCTACAAAGAAAGGACAAATTGTCTTAATTTTGAATAGTCCTTAGAATAAAAGGGCCAAATGAAAAACTTGTGTGTTGAGTGCGGTCGAAAGCGCAGTCTTTTCATGTATAGTGACAAAAACTGTCATTCGGACCCTGACAATAAGTAGGAATTATTCTTGATTTTCATGAAATCTCCCTATGCAAAATTTGATGTAGTGATCATC
>JANPDK010000202.1:0-9946 GCA_031431415.1 Acidobacteriota bacterium
GGGAGCGATGTCCGACCCGTTGTTTGTGGCCGACCTCGAAGAAATCCGCGAAGATTTTCGCTTAGCTGATTTTGACGAGGTGAATGGATGAAGATCGAGCGTTGGAGCGTCTGGCTGGCAAATCTCGATCCGGTTGTCGGCTCGGAACAGGGCAAGACCCGTCCGGTAATAGTGTTAAGCCAAACTGCTCTCAATCAAACTTTGCCAGTGGTTAATGTTCTTCCAATCACATCGCGTAAGCCTAATCGCCGCATCTATCCGAATGAGACATTACTCGCGGCACAAACGGCCAATTTGCCGAATGAGTCGATCGCGCTTTGCTATCAGATTCGGACACTCGACAAACAAAGGCTAATTAGAATGATCGGCAATCTTGACGATCCGGTTATCCAGGAAGAAATCACCGAAGCTCTCTGTTTTCAGTTAGAGATATTGCGGTGAGCGTTGGTGCTTCTCGCGGTCCTGAGAAGCCCGGCTAGAGGCTCGCACGTAACCTCGTTCGTGGGATTCTTGAAATAATCAAACCATCCATCCATTTAAACCCCGTAGCGAATACTCGTTCGCACTCGCGTTTCTCCCCGTTTGACCTACGAACTACTTCGAATTAGCATTTACGTAAAATGCGGTTAGTTGTAGAATAGTGGATTGCGGATGATCGACGTGTGGATCGGTCTCGCCTTCTTGGAAGATATGATGAGATGTCCAACATGCCAGACGGCAAATCTTGAATCATCACGTTTTTGCGATGAGTGTGGGTCGCGCCTCGCGGCGGCGAACGAAATAACGATCGCGGCAGAGCCCGTTGAGCCGCAGATCACGGCGCCGCCGGCGTATGTGCCGCCACAGCCGAATCTGATTTCGCAGCCCAATCCGACCGCTAATTCAAATCCGGTCGCGCGGCCTGTCAGCGTTACTTCGGTCGGGGTTCCGGCGATGGATATGGAGATCGAGACGAGGATTTCGATGCAGGGTTTGGATAAGAAATCCGGCGTTGCACATGCAGCCCTTGTGATAGAACGCGGTGATGTTCCCGGCACGGAATTTAAACTGGTCAATAACGAATCGACCATCGGACGTTGGGATGCGGACAATGGCATTTTTCCGGACGTCGATCTCGACGCACACGATTCCGACGCCAAGGTCTCGCGGCGTCACGCACGCATCGTCAGGAATAACGGCAGCTATTTTATCGAGGACCTCGGTTCGACCAACGGCACCTACGTCAATCGCGGCCGTCGTCTTCTGCCGGGCAATCCGCAAGCGATCACCGACGGCGACGAGGTTATCGTCGGTAAGACGTTTTTGCGCTTTCAGATCACACATTAAGTTTCTTGCGCTCCAAAGTTGGTATATTAATGGTTCCGTGTCGAGACTGTGGCCAAGAGGTCGCTGAAAATGCTGAGTTTTGTCCCTTCTGCGGTGCAACGCGTGTTGCACCCGTCGAAGTTGCGCCTGAGCAAGAGGAACGCGCTCTTGGCATCGACTCAGAAGGGAACGTGAGCGAGGAACCAGTTAGCGAAGAAATAGCGGAACCGATCGAAGCTCCCGAGATCGAGGCGATCGCAACTGGCGGCGATGCAAATATTTCAACTGACGATCTCGATGCCGCCCCGGCTTCGGTCCCGACCGGCGAGCCGCTGGAAGTCGTTCCCGATACGGCCCACGTCATTACGGGCGAGACCACCGGCAAACGCTCAGCGTTAAAGACACTCAGCGAGGGAACGCTGCTTTACAACCGCTATCAGATCGCCAAAAAGATCGGTGGTGGCGGTATGGGGGCCGTCTATCTCGCATTCGACCAAAACCTCGGCGGCGTCGAACGTGCCGTCAAGGATATGGTGCAGTCGAGCATCGAAGAAGAGCAGCAGACAAAGGCGATCGACGATTTCAAACGCGAATCGACCATTCTCTCGACGCTAGATCATCCTGCGATCCCGACGATCTACGATTACTTTTTCGACGAGGGCGAGGGACGTTTTTATCTGGTGATGAAATTTATCAGCGGCGGTGATCTTGCTGGCCGTTTGCGCAGCGCTCCGGCAGGGAAGATCGAGGAACGTCAGGTTACGGAATGGGCGATCCAGGTCGCGGACGTTCTCGCGTATCTTCACGGGTTGCCCGAGACGATCGTTTATCGTGACCTCAAACCGTCAAATATCATGCTCGACGGCAATACCGGCCGCGTCATGCTCATCGATTTTGGAATTGCACGCTCCATCAACAACGAGGAAAAAGGCGTTACCGCGGTTGGAACGATGGGCTACGCACCGCCTGAGTTGTTCTCGGGACAGGTCGAGCCGCGCTCTGATATTTATAGTCTTGGGTCAACGATGTTCCATCTGCTGACCGGAGCCGATCCACAGAATAATCCGCTGCTGATCTTTGATTTTCAGAAGAATCCGCGACCGCGACAGATCAATTCGCAGCTTTCCGATCAGATGGAACGTATCCTGATGCGTTCGGTCGAATACAACGCCGACAGCCGATTTACTTCTGCTGAAGAGATGCGGCAGACGCTAAACGCTCATCTTGAGAATCTGATGCGTGGCAATGTCACCTACGGCGTCAGCGAAGCTCCGGAAGCGGTCAGTCTCTCGAGCCAATTGGTTTTTTGCGGCTTTTGTGGCCAGCGAATCGTCGCGAGCGACATGTTCTGCGCATTCTGCGGTGCCAAACAGCCGATCGCGCAGCAAGGTGTTCACGCTGAGATCTACCCAAGAACTGCCGCGACGGCAAAACTGATCGTCGACGGCACGAGCGAACTCGACACGCCTGTTTTCACGCTCGAGAAAAACGAAAATCTGCTCGGCCGACGCGATCCGACGGCAAATATTTTCCCTGAGGTCGATCTATCTAGATTTGATCCGCAGACCAAGATCTCTCGTCGCCACGCACGTATCTGGCGTGATGGCGGTGAATTTCTGGTTGAAGATCTTGGGTCGTCAAACGGAACGGTACTGATCGCCGGTTCGAACGAGACATTTCGCCTGACACCGAGAATGCCACATCCACTCACGAGTGGCGACCGTTTAAGAATCGGCGATACAACCCTGCATTTTTTGATGAGCTAATTTATGGCAACAACCGCTGACAACCTGATCCCGACCGCCAGGACTGAGGCCGACAAGATCGTCGACTTTTCGCCCGGACGGCTCAAAGCACCGTTCTTCCTGCGTTGTGCGGCGTTTTGTATTGATTATATGATCCTGATCGCATTGCCGATTGCGTGGTTGATCGCTACCAGACTGTTTGGCGATCCAGGCACTCAGAGCATTTCGATGTTTATTTGGGTCATCGGCGCGATCATGCTCGTAGTTAATTTTGTACTCTTTCCGCTCCTTCGCGGGCAGACGATCGGTAAAATGATCGCCGGGATCACTATCGTCAATTTCGATGGCACCGATCTGCGCCTCGGCGGTATTATCAAGCGAAATATCATTGGGTATTTGATCACGGTCATAACTCTAGGACTCGGTTTTTTGATCGCCGGGATAAATCCGAGCGGACGAGCATTACACGATCTGTTAGCCGGCACGATCGTTGTTCGGGGACGCAAAGTTCAGTTATAGATCTATATGGCGAACCTAACTGTCAGACATGCGAATGGAAATACGGATACTTTTCCCGTGTCACGGCTACGAACGACCATCGGCCGCTCGGCCCGCAGCGATGTCTGTATTCCGGATGCGTTCGCATCGCGTCTGCACGCCGAGATACGACAGGAGGGCGACAATTTCTGGCTGGTTGATCTCGGTTCAGCAAATGGTACGCGTTTGAATGGTTCACCAGTATCAGGGACGCTGCCGATCTACACTGGCGGCGAGGTCCAGATCGGTGAGACGCGCATAATTTTTGACAGCGGCGTGCAGGCTCTGAGAAGTTTCGGTTCGACCTTGATCGCTGACAATACCGACGCTCTCGACCCGTCGAACACTATTTCGCTTACCGCCCGCCGCAGCCCGACAACAGAAATGCTCGAGTCATCGATGATGAAGAGCCGCACCGACCTGCTCAGCCTTATTTCAAAGGTAGGCGTGGCACTGCTCTCGTCCAGCGGCCTCGACGACACACTCAATCAGGTCGCGGCTCTTGTTTTTGAAGCTGTGCCGGCAGAACGCGTAGTTATTATGCTACGCGAAGAAAGTACGGGCACTGACATGCAGATCAAAGTTGCTCGTGTTCGCGGCAGCGAAGAAACCGTTGATGAAGTTCGCATCAGTCGCGCGATCATGACCGAGGTCATCGAGAACGGGAAATCGGTGCTCACATCTGACGCACAACAAGATCCGCGATTCGCGAGTCAGACAATAGTTTTGCAGGGAATTCGCTCAGTGCTTGCTGTGCCTTTAAGCGTTGATGAACGGCATGTGTTCGGGATCATTTATGCCGATTCTCCAACCAATCAGGCGAGTTTTAATCCTGAACATCTGGATATTCTGACCACGCTTGCCTCGGTCGCCTCGATCCGAGTCGAAAACGCAACACTTCTCGACGAACGTCTTCAACGTGAACGCATGGAGCGCGAATTAGAGCTTGCTACCGAGATCCAACAGCGCTTCCAGCCATCGGGCCCGCCGATCGTTGAGGGGTATGAGTTTCAGGGAATCTCGTTCTCGTGCTATGAGATCGGCGGCGATTATTACGACTTTATTCCCCGCCATAATGGCACGATGCTCGTGGCTCTCGGTGACGTTTCGGGCAAGGGAACTTCGGCTTCGCTCCTGATGTCGAGCCTCCACGCCGCTATCCATGGCCAGGTCGCCGCCCGGACGCCGCTCCATCAGCTTGTCACCTCAGTAAACGTCTATTTGGCCGAAAACACCCCGGCAAACCGTTTTATCACGCTGTTTGTTGCCGAGCTCGACCCGGCTACAGGCAAACTCACGTACATCAACGCCGGCCACAATCCGCCGCTGATTGGCCGTGCTGACGGTACGCTCGAACTCGTCGAATCCGGCGGTCTGCCGTTAGGGCTTATGGATTTCGCTGAGTATGAAACGGGCGAGGCGCAACTTGACCACGGCGATGTACTTGTTGTGTATTCCGACGGCGTTTCCGAGGCAAATAATCTCGCCGAGGACGAATTTGGCATGGATCGACTCAAAGACGTCGTGAGTGCGAACGTAGGCCGGTCGGCCGCAGGCATTAGAGACAAAGTGGAGTCCGCACTCTCCGACTTTACGGGAACTGCGGCGCCGAATGACGATATAACCCTCGTTATCGTCAAAAAGCTCTAGTCTCCCCGCCTCGTTAAAACTTGTTGACCCACGCCGCTCAATCGTCTAAAATTGAGTTGGCGCTTCTTACCGCCTCCCCGCAGATGCCCACCACTAATAAGAGAGTCAGTCTCATTATCTTTGTTGTTGCCACGCTCCTGCTCGTCGGGCTGGTTCCGCTTGTCATGACGGGCTGGCTGCTTTCTGAGAAGAGCGGTCGCGAACTGCGCTCGGCCGAAAATCGGTATCAGATCCAATTGGTGCAGGAAAAAGCCCGGCAGATCGAGATGTTTGGCCGCCGCTGGACGTCGATCGTATCGAGTCTTTCCACCGCGCTTGAGCTGGCAAATGATCCGGCCGGGATCTCGTCATCTCAAACGGAAACAAAGCTCGGCTCAATTTTGCGGGAGCATCCGGAACTCGTTGCTCTATACGTAAAACCTGTGAATTCCGAATCTCTGTCCGTCTTTCGGTCCGAGGCGATGACCCGTGAACAGGTCGAACAAATCGCCGCCGAAATGGCGGCCGTTCAGGGTCGCGGTAAGGTGCGGGTCGGCGAGCCGAAGAAGGTAGGCTCAAATGGCCAATCTGTAATGCCGTTCGCCTCGACCGTCACTCTCGACGGCGTCAAGGCCGCCGAAATTGTAGCAGTCGCATCACTGCAGCAGATCTCGCAAAGCGTTGTTGGCATGAATGACGCAAAAGAGGCCGATCTCTGGAGCGCCGGTTTACCGATGGTTTTCGTTGTTGATGGAACTGGCCGGACGATATTTCACCCGGATATTGCTGTTGCGCGTGAACGCAAGCCGATGGCCGATCTGAAGATAGTTGACGAATGGCTGGAATCAGGGATTCAGGTGCAATCTGCATTGGTTCCGTTTACCGCATTTTTTGATGAGCAGAGTCACGAAATGATCGGAGCATATTCGACGGCAACGGTTGCGGAGGGCTTTAATGTCGGGGTAATCGCGATGCAGGACGAGGCCCACGCGCTTGCGTCGGTAGGCGAGATGCGAAATCAGACCTGGCTGATAAGCATGGCGTTTGCGGTGTTTGCCTTGGTCGCGGGTTTTGTACTTTCGCGGTATCTGACTTCGCCGGTGATGCGCCTTGTGGCCGCCGCAAAACAGATCGCGGACGGCGACTATTCGGGCCGCGTGAGTACGCAAAATATCACCGAGATCGGCACGCTTGCCGAGACCTTTAATTTCATGAGCGGCAAGATCGAGGATCAGATAGCGAACCTCGCAAAGGCTGCTCAAGAAAACCGCGAACTCTTCGTCGGTACCGTCAAAGCCCTCGCCGCCGCCATCGACGGCAAAGACAAATACACTCGCGGCCACAGCGAGCGCGTCTCGCGCATTTCCGTCGCCATTGGCAGGCGCATGGGGATGCTCGCCGACGAACTCGAAACTCTTCGCATCTCCGCTCTTCTACACGACGTCGGCAAGATCGCGATTGATGACAATATTCTCAAGAAACCCGCCGCTTTGACCGAAGAAGAGTTCGAGATAATGAAGCAGCATCCGGTTCGCGGTTACAAGATCATGTCGCAGATCCCGGCGATGGAGCCGTACCTTCCCGGAATGTATATGCACCACGAAATGGTCAACGGCAAAGGCTATCCGCAGGGCCTGACCGGCGACCAGATACCGCTACAGGCGAAGATCGTGTCCGTCGCCGATACATTTGACGCAATGACGATCGACCGGCCTTATTCAAAGGGAATGGAACTGCAGCCTGCACTCGAGAGGCTTCGCAGCTTCGTCGGAACGCGTTATCAATCTGATGTTGTCGAAGCCCTGGTTGTCGCCTGTAATTCAGGCGAAGTTGCCAACGGCATTGTACGTCAGATGGCATCCAAACGAGCTGCGGTCGTCGCAGAGGAAGCAATCGCTGCCCAAACGGACACCAATGAGGAAGACGGCGAGATATTGGAGTTGATGGTCGCCTGAAAAAGTCAGAACCGGGAGCGATAGCGACTGGGTACACACACAGTCATGGAAAATATCGAGACAAACGCAGAACTTTGGCAGGTCGAAGCCGGCGGCAGCGTTTACGACACGAGCTTCGACGAGATGAAGTGTTGGATCGCGGAAGGTTCTCTTTTGCGGATCGATCGTGTGCGAAAGGGCAATCTGCGTTGGATCGAGGCTGGGAAGGTGCCGACGCTGATCGAGTTCTTTAATGCAAAAGACGCCGCCGGACCTGTTGCCCCGGTTATCACGACGAGCAACACCGAGATATTAGGCGTTGCCGAATCGACACACGAATTCGTCAACGCGCCGCCGCCTGTAACGCCTCAGGGCGGTGAATTCTGCGCACTTCACACCGACGCTCCGGCGGCGTATCTTTGCGATACGTGTTCAAATTTCTTCTGCAAAGCATGTCCGAGTTCGTACGGCACCAACGTCAAGATCTGTCCGTTCTGCGGAGCGATGTGCAGCTCTATCGCCAAGGTCACACACGTACGTTCGGAAACGCAGATTCGCGTCCGTGCCGCGACCGAAAGCTTTGGGTTTGGCGATTTCGTCAAGGCGGTCACGCATCCGTTCAAGTTTAAGGTCAGCCTTTTTTTCGGCGCGATAATGTTCGCGCTAGTATCGTTGGGACAGAGCGCGGCGTCGTTCGGCGGTATTTTTATGATGTCGTCAGCGTTGTTCTGCTTTATGCTGGCGAACATGCTTACGTTCGGCATTCTCGGAAACGTGGCGGACAATTTCTCGCAAGGCAAACTCGATGAGAATTTCATGCCGTCGTTCGACGATTTCAACATCTGGGACGACATCGTGCATCCGTTCTTCCTTAGCATCGGCGTATATATCTCGTCTTTCGGCCCGCTGATCGCGATCCTTCTGGTCGCGTTCTATATGGTCGGGGGAACGGTCAAGAACGAAATGAATGCTGCGCAGATCCAAGCCGCGCGCACCGTCAGCCGCGAACTGCCGCTCGCCGCCAGCGCCGCCAGGCAGAGCGAACAAGTCCGCGAACTCATCCAAAAGGACGCGAACCAACAGCAGCGACGCGTCGAAGCGATCGAATCCGGCGAAGTTCCTGACGAAATTCTTTTGAAACGTGACGCCGTGGCCGACGCCGATTCTCTAAATGGCGACACCGAAGCGATGGTTGCAAGGGCCGATGAGATGATCAATCAGCATCGCAAGGCCCAGATGGAATCCGCCATCGGCCCGTCACCCGAGACCAAGGCCAAACAACAGGCCGAAATGGTCAAGCAAATACTTGGCTACGGAATGCTATTTATTGTCCTCGGCGGTCTGACATTGCTCTGGGGACTATTCTATTTCCCGGCGGCCTGCGTCGTTGCGGGCTATACACGCTCGTTCTGGGCCACGGTCAATCCGCTTGTCGGCCTCGACACGATCAAACGCCTCGGCAGCGACTACGCCAAGCTCCTCGCGATGGGCCTTGTACTCGTCGTAATGTCCGCGATCATCAGCGCGATCCTCGCCACCATCTTCAACGCCTTCAACCTCCCCGCCGTCGGCAACGTCCCCGCATCATTCATCGGCTCGTTCTTTACGTTCTATTTCTCAGTAGTTTTCTCCTGCGTGATCGGCTACATGCTCTTCAAAGCGGCAGATCGGTTGGATTTGTATTCGCGGTAGCTTGGCAGGTTGAACCGAATGGGAATCCGAGTTTGGTCGTCGCGGAAACCATTTATCGCACTATCGAGTATTCGAACTGATCTACTAGTTCGTGAATCGAAGACGGGATCGCTGCTAATCACTGGCAAAGTGACAATCGAGCGGTGATTTTCTATGTCGCGCAATATTCTTTATACTCTGTAGTTTGCGGTGCAGGCCGTTGAAGAGAAGTATTATGGCGTTTTGGCGTAGGAAGAAGGAAGATTCGTTTTCGACCTCGGTTTTGGGGCTGGATAAGTCGATCGAGGAGCTGAAGGCTCAGGAAGAGGCGGTCGAGAAGGAGATCGGTGTACGGTTTGCGCGCGCCGTTGAGAAGACGCGGCATTCGATCGACAACCGGCTCGACAGCATCTTTGAGAGCCGCAAGCAGATCGACGAGGCGTTTCTCGACGAACTCGAGGAGATGCTCATCTCGACCGACATCGGCGTCGCGACGACCTTGCAAATACTCGACAGCGTCCGGCGTGGCGTTTCGCGCGCCGAGATCAGCGACCTTACCGCTCTCAAGGCGGCGATGAAAAAGGAGCTGCTCGGCATCCTAAAGCATTCCACGGAACGCGGTGTCGCCGACGAACGCACCATTGACGAATCGATCAAGCCATACGTGTTGATGGTCGTCGGCGTTAACGGCGTGGGCAAGACCACGACCATCGGCAAACTCGCCCAGCGGATCAAGAACGAAGGCAACGACGTCCTCATCTGCGCCGCCGACACATTTCGTGCGGCCGCCAGCGATCAACTAGAGATTTGGGCCGACCGTGCCGGCGTGCAGATCGTTCAACAGAAGCAGGGAACTGACCCGGCCGCGGTGCTGTTCGACGCTTTGGCAGCGGCGAAGGCGAGGAGCAGCGACGTTTTGATAGTTGACACGGCGGGAAGGCTGCATAATAAGGCGAATTTGATGGCCGAGCTTGAGAAGATGAAACGCATCGCGGCCCGCGAGGTCCAGGACGCCCCGCACGAGACTTTGCTGGTAATCGACGCCGTCACCGGCCAAAACGGCCTCGAACAGGCACGCCAGTTCATGAAAACCGCCGACGTCACCGGCATCGTCCTAACAAAACT
>JANPDK010000203.1:0-44180 GCA_031431415.1 Acidobacteriota bacterium
GCCACCACCAAGGCGGTTCAGATCTTTGGCGGCTACGGTTACGCCGCTAATTGCTTTTTTCTTAAGGCCTTCGTTGATCGTGCCTTCGAGCATCTTATCCGGTGATGGTGGTGGCGGCGGCGGTAGCGGCTTCAAGGTGCAGTTGTTTGTAACCGACTTGATGCCTTCGACCGCTTTGACCGAGGTCTCAGCCTTTGTCTTGACGGTCTGATCGGCAACTTCGCCGGTCAGTGTGGCAACGCCGTCTTTGACCGCAACTGTCACGCCCGTTACCTTGTCGGCAGTAAGCTTGTCGTTAGCGGCCTTTAGCAGATCCGCGTCGCTCTTTCCGCAAGCGCTCAGCAATAGAGCGAATGCCAACGTTAGAACTGTTAGATATTTAACTTTCATTTTTCCTCCGAAAATCTTCTTGTGAAATCAAAACTATGATCGCGATGACCCCGCACGGATTCGCGTCCTTACAGACACAAATCAGCCAAAACTCTTGGCGTCGGACGAACTAGGTCAGTTGAGATAATTTTGAGGGATAGCGACAGGTTTAGCAAACAAAAAATGACAATTCACGAAAATATTTCGTCAGCGATCTGTTTGGCCACGTCAAACGAAGTATGGTCGGCCCTGACGATGAAATGCCAGTCGGCGAGGCAATACACTTTTTGGCGCTCTTCGAAGAGTTTAATAGCGTCAGCCTTGTTTCGCGCCAGTGGGCGATCTTTGCGTGAGAATGAGATATTTAGCCAGCAATGTTCAAACGTGGACTCGAGCCAGACGCTGGTAAAGCCGTTCGATTTAAGTGTCTCGCGGTTTGCTGCGGTGGTCCATGTGCCGCCGCCGAGGCTTAGAATGCGAGTATTGTTTTCGGCGAGAGCGAGGTTGAGGTATCTTGATTCGAGCAGACGATATTGGTCGATGCCGTCGGTGTCGATGATCTCCGCGATCCGTCGGTTCTCTTTTTGCTCAATAAAGTGATCGAGATCGATTCGCCGCGACTTGATCATATGCGCGAGATGCCGAGCGACGCTGGACTTGCCAACGCCCATAAAACCAGTTAGTGCTATGCGAATGTCTTTGTTCATTAAAGAATCTTTTCCCGCGAATAACGCGAATCTCCGCGAATAAAGAGGAATAAGAAATATTGTTTTTGCCTTTATTCGCGGGCAAAAATCTTTTTCCTTTCGCGTCGTTTCGCGTATTTCGCGGGCTAAACTCCTACTGTACAACCGCTTCGAGCATTTCGAAAAAGCCCGGGAACGAAACTGCGGCGCAATCGGCGTCGATTATCTCTGTTTCGCCCTCGGCAAGAAGTCCGGCGACAGCGAAGGCCATCGCGATCCGGTGATCACCGGATGAATCGATCATAGCGCCGTGCAGTTCGCTTCGCTCGATACGCATTCCATCGTCAAATTCTGTCACCACGGCGCCCATTCGCCTTAGGTTTTCGACCACGGTTGCGATGCGGTCCGATTCTTTTACGCGAAGCTCGGCGGCGTCGCGGATCTCGATGCCGTTTGCCAATTGCGTGCCGAAGACCGCGAGGATCGGAATCTCGTCGATCAGATTCGCGATCGTCTCGCCGCGGATCACAGGCGTCGTTCCGGCCGTGCTCTGGCCCAGCCCACCGGCTACGCGGATGTCGGCCACCGATTCGTTGCAGATCTTGGAGACGGTCGAAATTTCGATCCGCGCTCCAAGACTTTGCAGCACACTAAGGATCGCTCGTCGCGACCGGTTAACGCCGACTCCCGGCATTGTGATGTGGGAACCCTCAAGGCACGCCGCCGCGACCGCAAAAAATGCCGCCGCTGAAATGTCCCCCGGAATCACCATGTCGCGAGCAGTTAAAACGGCGTCGCCCGAAACCGAAATGCGACCGCCCTCAGCCTTCACATCGACGCCGAACCAACGAAGCATTCGCTCCGTGTGGTCACGCGTCGCAACCGGTTCGAAAACAGACGTTTCACCATCTGCAAAGAGCCCGGCGATGAGAACACACGACTTGATCTGTGCAGAAGCGACGGGCGGTCGATACTCGATCGCGGTCAACGGACGACGTCCCCCGATCACCAGCGGAGCGCGGCCATCGGTCGATGACATCGAGGCTCCCATTTCCGTCAATGGATCGATGACTCGCTTCATCGGCCTTTTTTGAAGCGATTCATCACCGGTGAGAGTCGTCTCGAACGGTTGTCCGGCCAAAATGCCGGACAAAAGACGCATCGTCGTGCCGCTGTTGCCGCAATCGAGCGGTTCCGTCGGTTGTCGCAAACCGTCTTTGCCGACACCGCGTATCAGGACATCGCCGCTGTTGCGTGTCATCTCGATGCCGAGCGCCGACATACACTGAAGCGTCGACGCGCAATCGGCACTCGCGGCGTAATTCTCGATACGCGTCTCGCCGACGGCGATCGAGGCTAGCATCGCCGCCCGATGCGATATAGATTTGTCGCCGGGCAGATGAACAACACCATTCAGGCGTTTTCCCCGGCTTACTTTTCGGTTCGCAGTTCCCATTCTCTTGACATCGCAGGGGATGAAACTATACCTTACAAAACATACGCCCATGACCGCTATTCGAGAAATACAACTGCCGAGCCGCATCGAGTCCGTCGAGGACGCAGCGACGGCTGCCGATGCGTTTGCCAAGGAATGCGGCCACGGCGACGAATTTATCTATGCGATCGACCTCGCAATTCGCGAATCGGTCGCGAACGCAGTTAAGCACGGCAACAAGTTTGACGAGTCAAAGGATGTCAATGTGCGGTTTGAGAATCACGACGACGCCCTTGCGATAACCGTTAGGGATTTCGGAACAGGATTTAAGGTCGAGGACATTCCCGACCCGACCGATCCGGAGAATTTGCTTAAAACCAATGGTCGCGGCATTCTCTTTATGAATTCATTTATGGACGAGATCTCATGGTCAAATCCGCCCGACGGTGGGCTTGAGGTGAAGATGGTCAAGAAACATTAGGCGTGAAAAAGGTTGAAAGTGAAAAAAGTGAAAAGTGAAAAAGTGAAAAAGTGAAGAGATTGGGTAGCGAGAGTTAGTTTTTCTCCTTTTTCACATTTTCCCTTTTTCACATTTTTCCGTTAGAATTTGCATTCGCAATATTTTTAATTAGAAAGAGGAGAACACATGGCTGATATTACTATCTCTGAGCGCCAGGCCGGCGACGTTACGATTCTCGATCTCGTGGGAAAAGTGACCATCGGTGAGGGCAGCGTCGCACTTCGAGGCACGATTCGCCGCTTGCTCGGCGAAGGCAAAAATAAGCTCCTGCTCAATCTCGCAGGCGTTGGCTACATCGATTCGAGCGGCATCGGCGAACTGGTGTCGAGCTTTACCGCCGTCAAAAAAGAAGGCGGCGTACTCAAGCTCCTTAAACTGACGCAGAAGATCCAGGATCTGCTCGCGATCACCAAACTTCTCACCGTCTTTGACGTGTTCGACGAAGAAGCAGAAGCACTAAGCAGCTACAACTAGGCGTGCGGCTTGGTCTCATTTCGAACGGGCAATGGCGAGCGAAAGCTTTCCATTGCCTGTTGTTGTTTGCCCCGTGCGAAAAATTTCCGTTGTAGCCCCACGATTCCGAATGCTAAACTAGTTACAGTCGGCAAGCGCTCGCCGACGGTGGCCGCGGATTTGCGCCACCAAACAATCCAGTCTTGCAAACCAGTGACAGGTAACAGGTGACAGGTGTTCTTGTTTGCCTACCTTGTCACCTATCACCGTTTACCTATCACCTCCGCTCGATGAAGCACCATCTATTTTCAGATAGTCTGACCGGGCTGAATTTTGTCGCCATTGGCGGTGGCAACGGCCTTTCTACGCTCTTGTCGGGACTCAAGCGGTTTGTGCACGAGAGTGAGACGGAGCCGGTTTGGCTGGATAATTTGTCGGCGATCGTTGCGGTAACGGACGATGGGGGAAGTTCTGGACGTTTGCGTGACGAACTACAAATGCTGCCGCCCGGGGATATCCGCAATTGCATGGTCGCACTGAGCGAGGATTCGCAATTGCTGTCGCGGCTCTTCAAACACCGCTTTCGCGGTGACGGCGATCTCGGCGGGCATATCTTCGGGAATTTGTTTCTTGCGGCAATGTCTGAGATTACGGGCGACTTTGCCGAGGCCGTAAAATTGTCGTCCGAGATTCTTGCAAGCAAAGGCCACATCTATCCGGCAACCGTCGCGGATGTTCGGCTCGCTGCCGAATTGACGGACGGCTCAACTGTTCGCGGTGAGACCAACATTGCTAAAGTCGGCCACCTGATCAAACGCCTATCGCTCGAACCTGCCGATTGCCGTCCGATGCCCGAAACGCTCGCGGCAATTGATGCAGCAAATGTTATAACGATCGGGCCGGGTTCGCTGTTTACAAGTTTGCTTCCGCCGATCCTAGTCGAAGGTGTCTCGGACGCGATCGCACGGTCGAATGCCGTTAAGGTCTTTGTTTGCAATCTGATGACACAGCCCGGCGAGACGGACGGTTTGTCAGCACGGCGGCATCTTGAGATCGTTCGCGAATATGCACCGCAGATAGATTTTGACTACCTGATAGTAAATAATCGCCCAATTAACGAGATCCAACTCGAAAAATACACTGGCGAAGGAGCCGAACAGATCGGCGTCCACGGATCAATCTCGCCTGAGACCATCGAGGGAGCCGAGATCGTTTATGGTAATCTATTGGACGACGGCGAAATGGTCCGCCATCATCCAGAAAAACTGGCTCAAGTGTTGCTACTATGTGCTTTACAGCCGAGGGAGAAGGCAATTACGAATTACGAATTACGAATTAGGAATGCATAACAGGTTTCCAATTCCTAAGTCGTAATTCGTAATTCCTAATTCGTAATTTATGAGTTCCGACCTCGACATTCTAATTTTAGCAGCGGGCCTCGGCACGCGTATGAAATCAAACTTGGCCAAAGTCCTGCACAGGCTCGACGGAAGTGCCTTGATAAATCATGTCTGCGAAACAGCATCGACGCTTGGGCCGCAGAAAGTTTGCGTGATCGTCGGGCATCAGGCAGAGGATGTTAAGGCTGAAGTTTTGGGTGAGTTTGATAGCGGAATATTTGAATTTGCCCTACAGGAAAAGCAGCTCGGAACAGGCGATGCGGTAAATGCAGGACGTTCTGTGCTCGCGGGCCGTGATTCGACAACATTGGTGCTTTCGGGTGATGTTCCGATGATCACAGAGGCGACGCTGGCTACGTTGACAAAGGCGCACGCCGAACAGAACGCTTCTTGTACGGTGCTAACTGTAAGGCTAAAAGATCCAACAGGTTACGGCCGCGTTATGCGTGACGGAGACGGCGGATTTGAGCGAATAGTAGAGCAGAAAGATGCTTCGGAAGAAGAAAAACGGATTGACGAGATCAATTCGGGAATTTATTGCTTTGATACGAAAAAGCTCTTCGCCGCACTCGCTCGCGTTGGCAACAACAATGCTCAGGGCGAATATTACCTGACCGACGTGCCGCAGATCCTTCGTGAAGACGGCGAAGCAGTCGCGATCTACCAATGCGACGACCCACGCGAGGTCGAAGGCGTAAACGACCGCCGCCAGCTCGCCCAAATGGAAAAGGTCATCCGCCGCCGTACCGTCGAACGCCTGATGCTAGAAAGCGGCGTGACATTCATCGATCCGAAAACGGTCTACATCAGTGCCAAAGCAACAATCGGCCGCGACACCGTAATTCACCCGAACGTCACCATCGAGGGCGACAGCGTAGTCGGCGAAAACTGCATCATCCGCTCCGGCACACGCATTAAGGAGTCGAAGATCGGCGACAACGTTGAGATACGCGACAATTGCCTGATCCGCGATTCCGAGGTTGGCAACGAATGCTCACTCGGCCCGATGGCCCACTTGCGAGGCCACGCCGTAATGGCCGATACCTCAAAGGTTGGCAACTTCGTCGAACTAAAGAAAACCAGACTCGGCAAGGGTTCAAAAGCGAGCCATCTCACCTACCTAGGCGACGCAACAATTGGCGACAAGACAAATATCGGTGCGGGTACGATCACGTGCAATTACGACGGCAAAAATAAACACGCGACGGTTATCGGCGACAACGTAAAGATCGGTTCCGACACCATGCTCGTCGCCCCGATCACGGTGGGCGACGGTGCTGTGACGGGAGCGGGAAGTGTTGTGACAAAGGACATACCACCGAATAAGCTCGCCGTCGGAGCCCCTGCCAGAGCGATAAAAACAGTCACAGGTGACAAGTGACAAGTGACGGGAGAAGAGCGTGCGACCACACGAGAATCTTGAGGTTTGGCAAAAAGCGGTTGAATTCGTCGTATTGATCTACAGGCGAACAAAGGATTTTCCTTCTGAAGAAAAGTTTGGTCTGACCTCCCAAATTCGTAGAGCGGCAGTGTCGATTCCTGCAAATATTGCTGAAGGGGCTGCCCGCCAATCTGACAAAGAGTTTTTGCAGTTTTTGGCGATTGCTCAGGGCTCCTGTAGCGAAGTGGAAACGGAGCTTCTTATCGGTTACAAATTGGTTTTTTGAAACAACCCGATTATGTTGATCTAAAAGCAATGGCGGATAGCATAGGACGGATGTTAGTAGGTTTGTCGAGACATCTAAAGGGCAAAACGAAATAACTAAATGAAAGGTGGCTGATCTTTCTTGTCACCGTTCACCGTTTACTTGTCACCAAAATATTATGTGTGGAATAGTCGGATACGTTGGAAATAAACAAGTTGTGCCTCTTATCATTGATGGTTTGAGGAAGCTCGAGTATCGCGGGTATGACTCGGCGGGTATTGCTGTGGTTGATGACGATCACAAGCTCAGTTTGCGGCGTGCCGAGGGGAAACTGCGAAATCTTGAGGAAGCGATCCGTTTGAATCCGCTTGATGGGAACTACGGGATCGGGCATACCCGTTGGGCGACGCACGGGCGGCCGACGGAGGAAAATGCTCATCCGCATCGCGACCAGTCGGGCAAGGTCGTTGTGGTTCACAACGGCATTATTGAGAACTATCTAACGCTAAAGGAAAGGTTGCAGGCCGAGGGGCATGAGTTCTACACGGAAACCGATACCGAGGTCGTCGCTCATCTGATCGGGCATTATATCGATACGGAAGGGCTGTCTCTTGAGCTTTCCGTTCGCAAAACTGTGGCGGAATTGCGTGGCATTTTTGCGCTGTCGATCATCTCAGTGGACGAGCCGGATACGATCATAGCCGTTCGCGAGGGCCCGCCGGTTGTTATTGGTTTGGGCGATGGCGAATTCTTTGTCGCGTCCGATATTCCGCCGATCCTTGCTCATACGCGCGACGTGTTCTTTCTGGGTGACAGAGAAATGGCGATCCTTACGAAAGATTCGGTGCGTGTGACCGATTTCGACGGAAACGCGGTTGAACCAGAACAGCAACGCATCACCTGGGACCCGATCCAGGCTGAGAAGGGTGGCTTTAAACACTTCATGCTAAAGGAGATATACGAGCAGCCGCGTGCCGTACGTGACACCGTGCAGGGCCGCGTCTCGCTCGACACGGGCAAGGTTTACCTCGACCCGATGGATATCTCCGAGGACGATTTTAAGGCGATAACGTCTATCAAGATCGCTGCCTGCGGCACTTCGTGGCACGCGGGGCTCGCTGGCAAATACATGCTTGAGCAGCTCGCACGTATTCCGGTCGAGGTCGATTACGCGTCGGAGTTTCGCTATCGCGATCCGGTTTTATCCGAGAACGATCTGATAATCGTCATCTCACAGTCCGGCGAGACCGCCGATACCATCGCCGCGATGCGCGAAGCGAAACAGGCCGGCTGCAAAGTTCTCGCGGTGTGCAACGTTCACGGCTCAATGATCACACGCGAAGCTGACGGCACGATATTGACACACGCCGGACCGGAGATCGGTGTGGCTTCGACCAAGGCGTTTACAGCTCAGATGATCGCGATATACCTGTTTGCGTTGTATCTTGGTGAACTTCGCGGAAATATCGACGAGACACGGGCCAAGAAACTGGCGCAAGACCTCGCCGAATTGCCGCTAAAGATCGAGCAGCTTCTTAATGACGCCGATTTGATCGAGGAGCTATCGAAAGAATACTTCCGCGTACAGGATTTCCTATACCTTGGTCGCGGCATCAATTTCCCGGTTGCTCTCGAAGGTGCTCTAAAGCTCAAAGAGATCAGCTACATCCACGCCGAAGGCTACCCGGCAGGCGAAATGAAGCACGGCCCGAACGCTCTGATCGACGAGAAACTTCCCGTCGTTGTCATCAACACAAAAGAAGCCGGCAACGCCTTAAGTGAGCTGCGTTACGAAAAAACACATTCGAATATCGTAGAAGTAAAAAGCCGCGACGGAATCATCATCTCGGTCCTGACCGAGGGCGACACAATGAGCAGCAAGGTCTCAAGCCACGTAATCGAGATCCCTGAAACAAGCGATCTCTTGGGCCCGATCCTCTCGATCGTGCCGCTGCAATTGCTCTCATACCACATCGCCGTCCGCCGCGGCTGCGATGTCGATCAGCCGAGAAATCTGGCAAAGTCAGTGACGGTGGAGTAGCTGTCCGATCGCAGGCTGCCAGCCTGCGAGTTTTGCCCCTTAACTTAAGACACGCAGGCTGGCAGCCTGCGGTCCGACGACTATGAAAGCAATCACTGTCCGTGAATTCGGCGAACCCGAAGTGATGAAACTCGAGGAGATCGAGACGCCGCAACCGAGCGGAACTCAGATCCTCGTTCGCATTCACGCCGCTGGTGTTAATCCCGTCGATACATATTTGCGAACTGGCATTCATGCACACGCTCCAAAGCTGCCGTACACGCCGGGCAAAGATGGTGCGGGAGTTGTTGAGGCGGTTGGTGAGGGCGTCAAAACTTTCAGTGTCGGCGACCGAGTTTACACCGCGAATACTGTGACAGGCGTCTATGCCGAGTATGCGATCTGCGAAGAGATTGATCTTGGCCGTTTGCCGGAGAATGTTTCGTTTGAAAAAGGTGCGGGCATTTGGACGCCGTATGCGACGAGTTTTCGAGCATTGTTTCAGAAGGCCGGAGCGAAGGCTGGTGAGACTGTTTTAGTGCACGGAGCTTCGGGCGGCGTCGGTATTGCTGCGATCCAGTGGGCAAAAAATGCTGGACTGACCGTCGTCATCGGAACCGCGAGTTCTGACGAAGGAAAGTGCCTTATTGAGGCACAGGGAGCAGATGCCGTTTTCGACCACACTGACGAAGATCATTTCGGACATATCCGCGAATTCACCGGTGGACGCGGCGTCAACGTCATCATCGAAATGCTTGCCAACGTCAATCTCGAACGCGATTTCGAATGCCTCGCCATGTTCGGCCGAATCACGGTCGTCGGCAATCGCGGCTCGATCCAGTTCACGCCGCGCCTTGCTATGACTAAGGACGCGACGATCTACGGAATGTCGCTATTCAATTCTCCCCAATCGCAACGTGACGAGATCCACACCGCCATCTTCGAAGGCCTCAGCGTGGGATCAATCGACCCCATCGTCAGCCGCACATTCCCGCTCGCCGAGGCCGCTCAGTCCCATCACGATGTTATCGAAAACAAGGCGTTGGGCAAGATTGTTTTAGTCCCGTAACATCGACGGTTGGAAGGAAGATTCGATTTCTTCAGTGGATAGTTATTAGTTGGAAGTGGATAGTTCTTTCACTAACCACTTGAAACTAAACACTATCCACTGAAGAAACCAAATCCTTTTACTGGCCAAGCGGGCTGCTCCTAAAATCGTCAAGAGCCTCAAACACCTGCAACGCATATTTCACATTCCCAAACGGGGCCGACACCTGTACGCCCTGGATTACATCTTTGACCTCGGTCAGGGACTCACGAGCGATGGCGATGCCTTCGTCACGGGCGTGCTCTTTGCTTTTTTCCGAGGCGACACGCATGCGTTCGAGGATGTCGGCCGTGACGTTAACGCCCGGGACTTCGTTGTGCATGAACTCGGCGTTGCGGTACGAGATCAGCGGCCAGATGCCGGCGACTATCGGGATGCGGACGTGTGAGATCTTGTCGAGAAATCGCATAAGCTGTTGGGTGTCGAAAACGGGCTGCGTAATCGCGTACTCGGCACCGGCCTCGACCTTCCATTCGAAGCGGCGAATTTCCTCATCTAAGTTTACGGCTCCCGGATTTACACCGACGCCGAGGGAAAACGCGGTTGGTTTACCGATCGGATTATTGCCGAGATCGAGGCCGTGGTTGAGCTTGTTGGCCATGTTTGTCAGGCCGATGGCGTCAATGTCAAAGACGGCGGTGGCATCCGGATAAGGCCCCATCTTTGGCGGATCGCCGGTGATGATGAGCAGATTGTGCAGGCCCAAGGCGGCGGCTCCGAGCAGGTCGGACATCATGCCGAGCAGGTTGCGGTCGCGGCAGCAATAGTGAAGCACGGCCTCGATGCCGATCTCGCGTTCGACGAGAACGGCGGTTGCCTGGGCGGACATTCTCGTTTGAGCACGCGGACCGTCGGGAATATTTACACCGTCAACGCCCGCATCCTTGAGCAGACGAATACTGTCGAGTGTTTTCTGCGCGTCGCAGCCCTTTGGCGGCAGCACCTCGACCGACGTCACGAATTCACCCCGAGCGATCTTCGCCGCCCAACGCGAACGGTCCTCGGACGGTACGACTTGTACGCCTTCGGGTGTGAGTTCGGCGACTGTCGCGGGCTGCTTAACGAAAGATCGGGCGCTTTGGCGTGGGCTGTCCGCACGGATGGCGGTTGAGATGAGCTTGATATGCGTCGGCGTTGTACCGCAGCATCCGCCGACGAATTTGGCTCCGGCCTGCGCAAACCGACGTGAGAACTCGGCCATGTAGTCCGGCGAGCCCATGTAGAATTGACGGCCCTGCACGTCACGCGGCAGACCGGCATTCGGCTGGGCGGAAAGCGGTTTCGACGTGACGGCACGCATCTTTTCGAGGGCGTTGAGAATATGATTCGGCCCCATGCCGCAGTTCAGGCCGATGACGTCGACGGCGAGTTCGTCGAGGCGTTTTGTGAACGCGGTGGGCGTGGTGCCGAAGGTTGTGTTGCCATCCATCTGGATCGTCATCTGTGCAACGATCGGGAGATCGCTGAGTTCGCGGACGGCCCGGATGGCTTGTTCGATCGCGGGCAATTCGGAGAAGGTTTCGAGCACGAAAAGATCGACACCGCCTTCGAGCAACGCATCGACCTGTTCCTTGAACATCTCCTTGGCCTCGTCAAACGACGTAGGCCCGTACGGTTCGATCCTCAGCCCCAACGGACCGATCGCACCGGCGACATATACGCGTTCACCGGCGGCCTCGCGAGCGAGCCTGACTGCCGCGATATTGATATCGCGAAGCCGACTTTCCAGCCCATAAGCCTGCAATTTATGACGCGTAGCGCCAAAAGTATTGGTCTCGATAATATCCGCACCGGCCGCGACGTACTCTTCGTGCACCTCGCGAACCAGATCGGGCGCGGCGATATTTAGCTCGTCATAGCTGCGATTGATATAAACGCCCTTGTCATAAAGCCGCGTCCCGACAGCTCCATCAAATACGTAGATGTGATCAGTATCGAGAAGCTCGCGAAAGTTTTTCATTGGATTTGACCTTTGATCTTTGATCTTTGATCTTCGAGGACTTAGTCCAAAGGTCGAAGATCAAAGGTCAAAGATCATCAAACAAAAAGCCTCGCTAAAACAGCGAGACTTTTTCGAATTCGATATGTCCTTTAGCTGTTTAGCGGATTATTTAACGTGGTCGCAAGTCGCATTAACTCACCACAATTTAGATGATGTTCCTTTGCGTTTATACTGTCAAGCCATATTCGTCCGGTGATAAAGTTCTTACTTTGCTGCGGCTGCGGCTTTCATCTTGCCGAAAAAGGCGTAGTCCGCTTTCGATCCATTGACATCGAGGCGCCAGTTGGTGAAATCTTCGGCATTAGTGCAATTGTTGCCGTGGCCCTGAAAGATCAATGTGTATTTGGTCGGCTTTGCGATATCGCGGCGGAAAAATCCGGTTCCGCTTCGAATCGTGCCGTTAAAGATCCATTCTTTGTAGAGCGTCACATTTGGGCTGGTCGAGGTGTTATCCGGAATATGTACAAATCGCGAGGTCATCTGGGTCGGTCTGGGCAATACCAGCGAACCTTTCCGTTCGCCGCCGGTCATGAACTGCAATGTCCATGTCGATCCCGTAAAAGCATCGACCAGAGCGAGCTCGGACGAAGAGGTCATTTCGAACTCCTTGATAACACCCGCGAGACCCTTAACGTCGTCGTAGCTTGCGGGGGTCGTGTACAATTCCGCAGCCGGGCCGAATTTCATATCTTTTAGCAGATCCAACTCGTACTTGGCCATTTTTCCTGTCGAAACGCTATAGGTGCCAGGCTCAGCGCAGCATGCGCAGGCAAGGGCTGATGAAGACATCGACAAGAGCAATACGACCGCGAGCAATGCTACAAAAGTTGTTCTGGTTTTCATAAATTGGCCTCCTGTGCCGATGAATGGAACGTTTAACGCCGCTGACATTTGCGACAAAAATACGTGGAACGGCCACCTTGTTTTAACCGATGGATGGGCGATTTGCAACGACCGCAGGGCTGATTCTCACGATCATAAACATGCCAGGACGGATCATCGCCGCCGCTAAAATAACTGCCCTCCAGATTTTCCGGATCAACCGTCAGCCTGGCGGCGTACTCGATGGCCTCGGAAAGTACAGCAATGACGGCGGCGTGGAGCACCTTCGCACGCGGTTTCGACACTTTATGAGCACTTATCGCGGGGTGAATCCCGGCCGCGAACATCGCCTCGGAAGCGTAGATATTGCCAACTCCGCAGACTTTTGTTTGATCGAGCAGAACCTCTTTGAGACTGCGTTTTGACGATTTTAGAACATGATGGAAATAATCGGTCGAAAATTCATCCGAGAAAGGTTCAGGAGCGAGCTTTTTCAGTTCTTTCGCCTCGTGAAGATCAGGCGTGGCCACGATCTTCATCAGTCCAAAATGGCGTTGATCGTCAAAAACCAGGCGTTCATCGCCGTCGAGATGGAATATGGCGTGAGTAAACTTCGGATTCTCACGCTCGGACGGAAGCAGCGAAAAACGTCCGCTCATTCTCAGATGCACGATCAATGTGACATCACCAGTCAGATCAAAAAGAATGTGCTTTCCGCGTCGGTGGACGAAATTGATGTGGCGACCTTTTAGCTTCTTAGCGAAATCTTTAGCGTCGATATCAGGAGCGAGTCGCTCGCGCAGCAACTCTGCCGCGACGACCGTGCGGCCTTTGACGAGCGAATCCAATGATAGTGAGATCGATTCGACCTCAGGTAATTCTGGCATAGAAACTAAAAACTAAAAGTGAAAATCTAAAAGCTAAGACTAACCAACTATTAGTTTTTAGTTATTCACTTTTCACTATTTTAGACCTTCGTATAATCCGTCAACGCTGTCTTGTCGCCGAGCACGCTGCCTTCGCTGACGATCGCGTTGCGGCCAATGTGGCAGCTTCTGCCGACAACCGCTCCGCTGATCTCCGCCGATGTTGCGATACGCGTGTGCGACCAGATCACCGAGTTTTCAATCGTTGCTTTTTCCTCGATATGCACACCGGGCCCGATGACGGAATTTACGATCTTCACGCCAGGTTTTATCGAGCATCCGGAGCCGATGACAGAACGTAGGTCTATTTCAGATCTGGTTGCCGATTCAAAATCAGATTCATGTTCGAGATCAAAACCGTCGATCTTGCCATCGAGAAAATCATGATGAGCTTTAAGATAACTCGCAGGAGTTCCGATATCGAGCCAGTATTCGTCGGACATTGTGTATGCAAAAAATGGCGTTTCGCGGCTGAGGATTTCGGGGAAAACATCATACTCGAACGACTTGTTCTCGCCTTTAGCGATGATGTCGAGGATGGACGGTTCGAGAACATAAACACCTGCGTTTATCGTGTCGATATTGAGTTTTGCAAGTTCATCGGCGGGCGGTTTCTCGATAAATCGCAATACGCGGTCACTTTCGTCAGTCTCGACCAATCCGTACCGCGACGGGTCATCAACGCCTACGAGAGCGATAGTTGCCTCAGCCTGTTTCGCCGAGTGAAATTCGAGCATAGCAGCGATATCGAGATTGGTCAGAATATCGCCATTAAAGACGATGGTCGTCTCACGCAGAGCATCCGCTGCAAAACGATACGCGCCGCCCGTACCCATCGGCGTCGGTTCGGTGATGTACCGAAGATTTACGCCAAAGTCCGAGCCATTGCCCAAAACGTGCTGTATCTTATCCGGCTGATAGCTAAGCGAGAGAGTGATGTCCTCAATGCCCGCCTTTTTCAGTACCTCGATCTGATACAGCAAAAACGGGCGGTTCATCACCGGAACGATCGGTTTTGGCGTATAAACCGTCAATGGCCTGAGCCGCGTACCTTTACCGCCCGCTAATATTAATGCCTGCATAATCACATTCGATTGCCGAAAAGTAAGACTAAGAGAACCAGCGGCAAAAATCAAAGCGTCTAATGATGTGAATAAATGCAAAACATTAGTAAACAAAAGCAAAAAACGTTGACAGTCAATGGTTACCGTGCTAGATTTATTGATGCAGGGACGCTTCGGACTAGAGACCTGTGCACTCCTCTTAATTTATTCCCGTCACGGCGTGCCCTGGCAGAACACCGTATAGTCCCGGTTTCACTTCCTTCATACATGAGTTTCGATAAAGGAAAAGCGATGCGAAATGCGGAGCGATTCGTTGCGCAGGGTAAGATCCGTGCGGCAATCGCCGAGTACCGCGCCGTGGTTGACAATGATCCGCGTGATATCGCGACGCTGAACATGCTTGGCGACCTGTATGCCAAGAACGGTGAAAAGCGGGATGCCGTCAACTGCTATATGCAGGTTGCAGAGCATTACAACAAGCAGGGTTTTGCCCAAAAGGCGATCGCCATTTATAACAAGATCTCGCGAATTCAACCCGATTCGATAGAGGTTTCGGCAAAACTTGCCGAGCTGCACAAGGGCAAAGGTTCGCTCTCTGAGGCTCGTTCGCACTATACGACGCTTGCCGAACATTATCAGAAACATGGCCGACGGCTTGAGGCCTTGGCGATGTACAAGCAGATCGCCTTGCTCGACCCGAATAACACCGACGTTTGCCTTAATCTCGCCGATTCGTACATACGTGAGGGTCAGCGTGACGAAGCGGTCGAAGCTTTTGCCGAAGCCGGTGCGAGATTTAGCCGCCAGGGCAAGAACGAAGAAGCGATCCGTGCCTTGATGAAGGGCTTCGACATAAAATCGACGGATCTCCGCATTCTTAACGGCCTTGTTAAAGCCCAATCGGCTCTCGGCCGTGCGACCAAAGCCGCGCATCTGCTCGAAGAGATCATCGAGAACGAGCCATACAATCGCGACGTTCTCTACTTGCTGATCGAGTGCTGCATCGATTCGCAAAATGCGGCCGGTGCCGAAAAAGCGGTTATCAAACTGGTCGAGATCGAGCCTGCGAATTACCCGAAATTCCTCGAACTGATCCGCATTTATCTGAATGTGAACGATCCAGCATCGGCGGCCCGCATCCTAACGATGTCAGCCGAATACTTGCTCGCCGGAGGCCAGTCGGACGAGTGTGGCAAGTGGATAGACGAGATCTTGGAACGCGACCCAACGCAGCTGGCGGGACTTCGTCTCCTGATCCGATACAACTCGTGGCTAAACGACGAGAACGGCATTCGCCTCGGCCTCGAAAGGCTTTACGCTGCTGCGGTGACCAAGGAATCGGTCAATGACGAGAGATATGCGTTGGCTCAGCTCGTTGTGATCCGGCCGCACGAGACGCGTTTTCGCGACCGCCTCAGCGAGATCAATGAGCAGTTTGGCTTTACGGATGACCCGGCGGACGAAATACTATTCACGCCCGAGCCTGAGATGGCCGAGACGAGCGAAACCGAAGACATCGCCGAAGCGCTCGAGCGAAACGGCCACATCGTTGACCCGGAACTCGCAGCCGACGCGTCTAATTCTGCTGAGAAAACGAACGGCAACGCGGGACGCTCTCTAACACTTGCCCAGGAAGAAAAGATACAAAAAGAACTCGACAGCATCTCGTTCTATATTGAGAACGACTACCACGACCTGGCTGAAAAAGCGCTTGCCGAGCTTGGTGCCGAATTTGGCGACCTGCCGCAGATCGCTGAGATGAGGGCCAGGATCGGTGCCGAACCGGTCGATGCGGCGATCAGTGTCGAGCCAGAGGCTGAGTTGGCTGCCGAGGTTGCGGCAAGTACGCTAGGGATCGATGAGATCAGATCAGAATTTGGCGTCGAGGAAATTTCCGACGGCGCATCGGGCGATGGCGACTACGAGACACACTTCCAGATGGGTGTGGCGTATCAGGAAATGGGACTGATGGAAGAGGCGATACGCGAATTTCAGGATGCTGCGAACCTGACGTCGCCGAACGACCCGTCGCGAAGATTCTTTTACTCCGCGAACATGTTGGGCCATTGCTTTCTTCAAAGTGGAATGGCAAAGCACGCGATCACGTGGCTCGAACGCGCCCAGGAGACGCCCGAGATTTCCGCTGAGGAATACCACGGTCTGTGGTACGAACTCGGCCTCGCCCACGAGGCTGACGGTAACGAAGACGAGGCGTCGAAGTATTTTGAAAAAATATATACAGAAAATGTTGATTTCCGCGATGTGAGCAAACGGGTGCGAAATCTCGTCGCTCATTAGAAACGTATTTGGCCGCAAATTGCGGCAAGGTTATACTTTGACGGTATGGTGGAACGCCTGACCGTCATTTTTTTTATCATTCTCTGTCTGTTGCTGGGACTGTATCTTGTCCTGTCGCCGTGGGATGCATTGTTTGGCCCCTGGGGCGAGAACGCGTTGCTCGTCTTTCTCACAGATAAGACAGGCACCCCGGTCATCCAACGCGCCGTCGCATCGACCTGGTTTCGCGGAGCGGTCACTGGCCTCGGCGTCCTGAATATCCTCATCGCCATCTGGGAACTGACACACTTTAACCAGAGCGTAAAGCTGCTTGAGGGCGAGAACGGCGTTCCAAAGAAGTGAGTTCTCTTCGCGAAAAACCAATAACCTATCTGATCACACGCGGCGAGGCGACGAGCGAGAATTTTGCCTCGGCGAAGCAGCAAATTCTCAACATCATCGCCCTCGCGATCGAAGAAAGCGTTTCACTGATCCAGATCCGCGAGAAGCAACTGACTGCCCGGCTACTCTGCGAAATAACCGAATCTGTCGTTGCCCTTACGAGCGAAAGTTCGACAAAAGTACTGGTAAACGACCGTGCGGATATAGCGATAGCGTGTGGTGCGGATGGAGTGCATCTGACCTCGAACTCGATGCGGGTGAATGTGATCAGATCAATGGTTCCAGCCGGTTTTCTTGTCGGTGTTTCCACGCATTCACGCGAAGATGTTATGGCCGCTGCTCAACAGGGGGCCGATTTTGCCGTGTTAGCTCCTGTTTTTACGACGCCCGGCAAAAGCGAGCCGCTTGGAATTGCTATGGTTGCAGACATCTGCGCGACAATTCAACCGTTTCCCGTATTCGCACTCGGTGGTATCGATGAGAGTAACGTCGCAGAGATATTAAGTGTTCGGGCGGCAGGTTTTGCGGCAATACGGGCGATGAATGATCCGGACAGATTGAAGGAATTGATGCGAATCGTGAGGTCACAATGAAAAAGCCAATTTGCTTGACGATCGCCGGCCTCGATCCGTCTGGCGGGGCGGGAATTATAGCTGATATCAAGACCTTTTCGGCGTTCGGCTGTTTTGCGACGGCGGCGGTTTCGTCGGTTACCTTTCAGAATACGATGGGTGTTTTTGGCTCAGTCCACCAAACTGCGGATTCGGTTCGCCAACAGATCGAACCAGTCTTTGATGATTTCGACGTAGCCGCAGTAAAAACCGGAATGCTGCCGACGCGTGAGATCATCGAGACGGTCGCCGGGATACTCAAGGAACGCGGAGTTCAAAGCGTCGTGGTCGATCCTGTCGTTCGTTCAACCTCCGGCTTCGACCTGATCGACGATGCTGCTCTCGAGGCTTTGATCGAAAAGCTTTTTCCACTCGCCACAGTGATTACGCCAAATATTCCCGAAGCCGAACGGATCGCTAAAATGGCGATTCGGTCATTCGACGATATTCAGGCTGCGGCGAAGACGATGCAGCAACTAGGTGCAAGAAGTGTATTGATCAAAGGCGGACACGGTATGAGTGCTGCGTCTGGCAAGGCGATCGACTACCTTTTTATCGGCGATTCGTTCGAGAGTTTTGAAGCTGAATTTATCGATACGACGGCGACGCACGGTACGGGTTGCACACTTGCGGCGGCAATAGCGGCGAATTTGGGATTGGGATTTGATCTCTCTGAAAGTGTGAAGATATCAAAGGAGTTCGTGACCGAAGCTATCCGAACTGCGCCGATGATCGGAAAAGGGAACTCACCGATAAACATTTGAGAATAAAAGCGAGATTATTTCGCTGGTGTGAAGATTGTTGGCGAGAGGTAGGTGACGCCGAAGGTGATGCCGGTTCGCGGGCTGAATTTTGTGAGGCCGAATGCGGCTGCGGTGTCAAAGCGTAATCCGGCGGTGCGAAATTGGGCACCGATTCGAAACTGGCCGATGCTCTCGGTGCCAAGCGGAGCGGCTCCGCTGCGAGTGTTGAGACGGCCATTCACTTCGCTGGCGATGTTGACGTTTTCGGTGAGCCGGTAAATTCCGGCGAGGCCGTAGAGAAGAACATCGTTTTGCGAAAAACGTTCGAGCGGCGCGGTCATGATGCCGAGGCCGATGTTGCCGTAGGCGTTAAATTTCGGTGTGTTTGCGACGACCTTGCCAAATTTCTTCTGTACGATGATCTTCGAAAAGATGTTGATCTGATTGGTACCGATGCCCTTAGCCTGATCGGTGTTCGGCATCTCGTAGCCGAATTTCAGCCCAATCGCGGGCAGACGTTTGGTTTCTGCTCGGAGCTTTATTTTTGCCGAAATAATGAAATCACCGAAATCGTTCGTCGAGTTTCCGCTGACATTGAGCGGTATTGGTGACAAAGTGCGCGAATTGATCGCGACGTACTGTTGAATAACCCCTTCGATCTGCAGCTCGACGTTGGCGGCAAATCCCTGACGTACGCGAATGTCACCAACGCGCGTCAGATCGCCCTTGATACCGGAAAGCGGGAATTTTGCATTCTGAAAAAAATCGACACCGGCCCCGATCTCGATCGAACCGGGCGGCGTAATGTCGATGTCATCAGTGATCAGCGGACGCTGCTGGGCCGAGACCGAGATCATCGCGGCAAGGACGAATGAGAATGCAGCAGCAAGCTTTCGCATAGCAAGTATTTTCGCATCAACCGTGGTTTTTCGCAACGCAGAAGAGCTAGCCACGAATGCACGAATCAAAGAACTAGCGAACTCTAAAGTATTCGACGGATCGTGACGATTCTCGGTGTATCGGTGAAAATTCGTGCATTCGTGGCTATTTCTTCCCGCCGTTGATTGCACAAACGCGGCGAAAGCCGCAAACTTGTCATTTGCGGCAAGTGCTCGACTTATGATCGCCCGGAGATTTTTTATCAGCGGTAACGTGCAGGGCGTCGGGTACAGATACTTTGCCCAGCGTTCGGCCGCGAAGCATCAGATACGCGGTTTTGTCGCAAATCTTGCCGACGGCCGCGTCGAAGTGTTAGCCGAGGCGACCGAGCGTGCGATCGCAGATTTTAAGAACGATCTGGCTGCCGGCCCGACGTATTCGCGTGTATCGCAGGTCGAGGAACTCGTTGTCGAACCGAGCGGCAGGTACTCGAATTTTAGAATTGAGAGGTAAGGTTTTTGGTTTTAGGTCTTTGGTTTTTGCCAAAAACCGAAAACCGAAAACCGAAAGCCAAAAGCCGAAAACCAAAAGCCAAAGACCAAAAACCAATGGAACATTTGAGAAAATTAATCCGCGAAGTGCCTGATTTCCCTAAACCGGGCATCAATTTTTACGACATCACAACGCTTTTGAAAGATCCCGAAGGTCTCGAAGGCACGATCGATGCATTGACCGAAGCGTGTCGCGGGATGCAGATCGACTCGATCATCGGCGTGGAATCGCGTGGTTTTATTTTTGCGACGCCGCTCGCATATCAGCTCGGCACTGGCTTTATCCCCGTTCGCAAACCGAAAAAGCTGCCTGCCGAGAAAGTTTCGATTTCGTACGATCTCGAGTACGGTCAGGACACGCTCGAAATGCACAAGGATGCCGTAGGCCCTGGCCATCGCGTTCTCATCGTTGACGACCTACTCGCCACTGGTGGCACCGCACGTGCGGTTTGCGATCTGGTCGAAAGCGTCGGCGGTGTTGTCGCAGGACTGTTATTCGTTGTTGAACTAGACTTCCTGGGCGGCCGGAGTAAGTTTGACGGATATGAGGTTAAGTCTTTGATACATTGCAGTGAGTAAACAGTAACGAGTTACGGGTGACAGGAAAGAATACCTGTTACTATTTACCGTTCACTGTTCACTATCAAGGTCCCGTAGCTCAGCTGGATAGAGCGTTCGCCTCCTAAGTGAAAGGCCGGTGGTTCGAATCCACCCGGGATCACCATATCAGTAAGCAGTAACATCGGCAGGTGGCAGAGCCCCAGCGAAATTTGTGGAAGCTGTGAGTGAATAGCAGTTTCTATTAAATGAACGGAAGAATAGCGTGTAAGAGCACAGTGGCAAACATTTTAGCCAATGTGAGGCGGGCGACAGCTCTGTTCTGCAATCTCCAATAAGTTACGAACCGCATCGTTTGCGAGACGATGCGGTTTTTTTTGTTTTGCCCACGAAATACGCGAAAGGACGCGAAATAGGAATAACTTTTATTCGTGTCATTCGTGTTATTCGTGGCTAAACTTCTTGTGTAAGATTGGAATCGATGCAGAAAGTCCTCACAGCCGAACAAATGCGAGAGGTCGATCGCTTGACGACCGAGCGCTACGGCATTCCGTCAATACTACTGATGGAAAACGCCGCCCACGCCGTGGCACGCGTCATCACAGAAAAGTTCGGTGGTTCGGTGAAAGGGAAATCGGTGCTGATACTTTGCGGGAAAGGTAATAATGGCGGCGACGGCGCTGCTTTGGCGAGGCAACTGGGCCTTGCGGGAGCATTCATCGATGTCGTGTTATTTGGAAGGCTAAAAGATACAAAAGGCGATGCACGGACGAATTTTGGCGTTCTTTGCTCCGAGGACTTTGAGTTTGAGGATGAACTGTCGAGTGTTTTCTGTGAGTTACGCGAGATCGAGTCAAAGGATGCGTGGAATACGTTTCAGCTTCATAATTGGCACAACGCGGATGTAGTTGTTGATGCGATCTTCGGAACCGGTCTAACGAGGCCGCTTGAGATCTGGTTATATAACGTAATTCACGAACTAAATTTTCTTGGCGAAGATACCGAACGAAAGCCGCGATTGCGGGTAGCCATTGATGTTCCTAGCGGCCTTAACGCCGATAATGGCGAGCAACTCGACATAGCGTTTCAATCGGATGTAACCGTCACGTTCACAGCTCCAAAAGCGGGAAACGTCTTGCCCGGAGCGGCACGGTTCAATGGCGACCTGGTCGTTGCCGAAATTGGCTCGGAGCCGGGCCTGATCGACGAACAGACATCACAGATGTATCTCGCGGAGCGGGACGATGCGTCGAACTGGCTTGAGGAGACTGGATTTTCCAGCAACGACTATAAAAACAAACGGGGCCACACCTTGATCGTTGCTGGTTCCGAGGATTATTCCGGGGCGGCGGTGATGTGTGGGAATGCGGCGATGCGTTCGGGTGTGGGGCTGACGACGCTGTTGGTTCCGGCTTCGTGTAAGGTCGAGGTCGCTTCGCGTGTTATTCCGGAGGTGATCGTGCGGGAGCTCGGGGAAACGGACGGCGAGGTGAACTTGGACGCGCTTGCGGCCAACTCGGATGTGATCGGGCAGGCTGATTCGATACTGGTTGGACCGGGGTTGAAGGTGACGGATAGAGGTGTTGAAAGGTTTGTTCGTGAGATCGTTACGTCTCGTAAAGTTCCGGTGATACTTGATGCCGGAGCATTGGGGATCTATTTACCGTTGAAGGTTGGCGACGTTCAACCACCCGCTACGGCAGGTGGTTCTGACTCGTTGCAGAAGCCCGCACGAAGTAAGGGCACCGATGCTGAAGACGTTGTAAACGAACCACCACTCATCCTAACCCCGCACGAAGGCGAGTTCATGCGGCTGCTCGGGACGGATGATAAGGACGCGATCAAGGATCGTGTTGCGGCTGTCCGCGACTTCGCTGTAGAGCACGACGTCATTCTCGTCCTCAAAGGTGAACGTGTATTGATAGGCTCTCCCGACGGTCGAGTGGTTGTGAATCCGACAGGGAATTCTGGTCTTGGAAAGGCTGGGAACGGTGATACATTGGCGGGCATTCTCGCCGGATTCGTCGCCCAGGCGATGGAATTTGAGATCGACATTTTCGAAACGGTCATCGCCGCCGTGTATGTCGCGGGGATGACAGGCGACGTGGCCGAGAAAAAGTATGGCAAACGCGTGATGACGGCATCCGATGTGAGGGAATGCTTGACGGAAGTATTTGTAGAATTAGAGGGGAAATAAACAGGATGGACAGGATAGGCAGGATTTTTGCTATCCAACTCTTATCTTGTATATCGTGACCTTCCTGTTTGAATTTGATGCGAGAAGAAATTAGTTGCAAATCGCCAGACGAAACTTTTGAGGTAGGCCAAAGGCTTGGTAGCACACTGCTCGGTGGTGAGGTCATTCTGCTTTACGGCGGGCTCGGTGCGGGCAAGACTTTGCTGACGAAAGGTATTATGGGCGGCCTCAAATTCGATGTTGACGAGGTCACGAGCCCGAGTTTCACGCTTGTAAATCTTTATAAGACAGCAAGCTTTAACGTGTATCACATCGACCTCTGGCGGCTCGATGCGGGGCCGCAGGTTGCGTCGGCGGTTGGGTTAGGCGAGATATTTGAGGACGAGAATGCGATCGTGATCATTGAGTGGGCGGATCGCCTTGGGGACATGATATTTGATCGAATGAGGATCACAGTTCAAATTACCGGCGATGGCGACGAGCCGCGGCAGCTGTCGATCTCGGGGTGCAACATTGATGACCAAAAGATTTAACATCGATTTTCTTTCCAGCCACGCCTTCATCAACTATAATCACACCCGCCGATATGACATTGTCCGACGGAAAAACCTTAAGCAAGACGACCGAGAGCAGTGCTCTGCCGACCGTTGAAACGGATGAACGCCAGTTTTTCAATCGCGAGCTGAGCTGGCTCGAGTTCAACCGTCACGTCCTCGACGAGGCTACGGACGATAGCAACCCTGTGCTCGAACGGCTCAAGTTCTTGTCGATATTTTCAACAAATCTCGATGAGTTCTTCATGATTCGCGTCTCCGGTCTCATGGAGCAGATCGCTGAGGGAATCGGTGAGCTTTCGCCGGATGGATTGACGGCTTCGGAGCAGCTCGCTGAGATCTATAAACGGTTACGTCCGATGCGCGACCGACAGGTTTCGTATTTGAAAGAGACGATCTTTCCGGCTCTTGCCGACAATGGAATTACGATCGAGCCGTACACCGGGCTGAACACGAAAGAGAAAAAACTTCTCGATAAGTACTTTAGAAACAATCTTTTCCCGATCCTCACGCCGCAGTCGGTCGACGCGAGCCATCCGTTTCCGTATATCTCAAATCTCAGTCTCAACCTTGGTTTGTTTATCGAGCCAAACCGTGCATTTACCAAGGCCAATCTAAAGCATTTGTTCAGGCAGAAGCGGTTCTTGCGGATCAAGCTTCCTCCGTCGGCCCCGCGTCTTATCGCGATTGATGAGAAAAAGGGCCGGTACGCTCTGATCGAGGAGATCATTTCGGCAAACGTCCAAGAGCTATTCCCGAATATGAAAACTAGCGAGGCGTTTCTCTTCAGAGTGACGCGCGACGCCGATATAGAAATTCGCGAAGACGAGGCTGGTGACCTTTTGCGGACGATAGAGCGTGAATTGCAACGTCGTCGCGACCGTTTTCCGGTTCGGTTAGAGGTTGCCGCAGCTACTCCGGAGAAAATGGTCAAGCTGCTGATGACTGGCGTTGGCCTTGAAAACGAGGAGGTCGAGCGGGTCGAGGGGTTTGTGGATATCCCTGATCTGATGCAGTTGTACGGTCTCGATCGTCCTAGGCTCAAGGACAAGCCATTTGCGACCGTACTTCCGGCACCGCTGCATAAGAAAGAGAACATTTTTGAGGTGATCAAGAAGCAGGATGTGCTGCTTCACCATCCTTACAATTCGTTTAGCAATGTCTCCGATTTCATCGCCGAGGCTGCGGAAGACCCGAACGTGCAGGCCATCAAGATATGTCTTTACCGCACGGGAAAAGATTCGCCGATCGTCGCATCACTGGTGCGGGCGAGCCGTCTGGGCAAGCAGGTGACGGCTCTGGTCGAGCTAAAGGCCAGATTTGACGAGGAGAACAACATTGAGTGGGCAAGGCGACTCGAGAACGAAGGCGTACATGTCGTTTACGGCATCAGTACGCTCAAGACACACTCGAAAGTTTTGCTTGTTGTACGCCGGGAGAAGGACAAGCTCGTTCGGTACGTGCATCTGGCGACGGGCAATTACAACCCTTTTACATCACGCATTTATACAGATCTTGGCATACTGACAGCGGACGAAGAGATCGGCGAAGATGCGACGAGTCTTTTCAATTTTCTCACCGGCTACTCGCAGCAAAATAAGTACAAGCGATTGCTCGTCGCGCCGCTAAACCTGCGAGAGCGCCTCCTCGAACTCATCCGCCGCGAGTCGAAAAACAAGGCCGTCGGCAAACCGGCCCGCATCGTGATGAAGGCGAATAGCATCACCGACGATCAGCTTATTAAGGAGCTTTATCGAGCGTCGCGGGCGGGCGTCGAGATCGATCTCATCGTTAGAGGCATTTGTACGCTGCGGCCGGGGATTAAGGGGATGTCTGAGAATATCCGTGTGCGCTCAGTCATCGGCCGCTTTCTCGAGCACAGTCGTGTGTACTATTTCGCGAATGGCGGTGATGAGAACGACGAGATATTTATTGGAAGCGCGGACCTAATGCACCGCAGCTTTGACCGTCGGGTCGAGGTCGTGACGCCGGTGATCGATCCTGAGATAAAGGGTTATCTACGTGACATGCTACTGCCGACGTATCTGAAGGATCAGGTCAATGCCCACACGTTGTTGGCGGATGGAAGCTACAAGAAGACGGGGAATCGAACGAAAGGCGGGGTGGACGCGCAGCAGTTTTTTATCGGGAAGGATTCATTCTCCTAGCGGAGCTTTCACGGCGGAACGCTTTGCAAATCGAGCTTCGTACACGCCGTCGACCAGCTTGCCAAACTTTGCCGTCAATCGTGGATAACCGCGAGCCTCGGTTTCTAGAGTCTCGATACAAAGCAGTTTTTCGGTTGCGAGAATGTCCTCCATCGGCCCTTCGATCTCCATGTAGTAGCCGAAAGGCAGTTCGTCGAGCACGACCTCGACATTGCCGAGATGCCAGGCTTTACGATGTTTCTCGTAAACTATCGAGAGCGTGTATCCGAGCTTTTCGATGATCTTTTCAGTGGCATCTACGTCCGCAACGATCGTTTCGTGCTCGATCTGATGTTTGAAATCGTTTTCGGTCGGTACCTTTTCTTTGTAGGTCAAGGTCGTTTTCAGCTCGGTCTTTCTAAGGCGAAGTACGGCGTTTCGCTCATCTAGTATGCCGCCGCGATGGAGATAGTTTTCTTCGAAATTCTCGTAGGAAAATGGTGCTCCGAGCTCGCCGAGCTTGGCGGTCAGCTCTACAAGCTTTTTCTTATCAATGCGATACTTCTTTTCAATCTCAATTGCCATGCGTTTAAAAAGACAGACTTTGATTCTAGATGCTCTCGAGCGGTCGGGCAAACCGTCGGATCGCAGGCTGCCAGCCTGCGTGTCTTTTACCGGCAGGCTGGCAGCCTGCGGTCCGACATACCGGCCTCTTGACATAGCGAGCCTTGTGCCTAATACTTGAAAAAAAGGTCAGGTATGTCCGGCCTTAGATTTGGAACGCTATTTATTTGAGAGAAACATATGCCTTATCCAGAAATGATGATCCACGGTATGCGCCAGGAATTGGCACAGCTTGGGATCGAAGAAACCAAAACTACTGAGGCCGTCGATGAGGCGGTCAAAACAACCGACGGTACGCTGATGGTTGTCGTCAACTCGGTCTGCGGATGCGCCGCTGGCGGCGTTCGTCCGGGTATCGCGATGGCATTGCAAAATTCGCAAAGCAAGCCTGACAAGGTCATCACCGTGTTTGCCGGTGCTGATATCGATGCTACCGATACAGCACGTGCTTATTTCTCGGGCTATATGCCATCGTCGCCTGCGATCGGATTCCTGCAGAACGGCGAACTCGTCAAGATGTTTGAGCGAAAGGACCTCGAGGGCCGTCCGCCGCTGACGATAGCTCAGGATCTGATCGACGCCTTCGCCGCGACGTGCGGAAAGAGCGAAGCCGCAAGCAACTAAGCTTCATCTAGAACATTATTCTACTCAGCGCCGCCTCCACCCGCGAGGCGGCGTTTTGCGTTTCCAAGTTGCGGCATTTAATGCTTGTAATGCCCGCCGATCGATAGGATAATATAAAGAATAAAGAGCAGTACCCAGACACATTTTCGGTTTCCGCTTTCGTCAATGTCGATAAACCAAAGACAGCACATCAGATTCTCGCTGGATATTCCTGCGATCATCTATTCGAAATTTGGCGAGAAACAGGAAACTCGGCTCCAACAGATCAGCATCGGCGGATGCTTTACGGGCTGGGAAGAGAATATCTACACTGGCGACGAATTTCGGATGGAGATCGAATTACCAAACGGAAACTACTTGCCGCTGCATTGCCGGGCTCTCTATCGCTTCGACCATACGGGCATCGGCGTCAGATTTGTCGATGTATGCGAGTTCGAGCAGGAGCTGATCTCAAAGATCATCGCCGCGCGTCTCGAGATGGAAGGCGTGCCCCTACAGATCGATCCATTCATGTTGCCGCCTACATTCGTCAGCGACGATCCGGGGCCCCGTATTACCGAGATTCGCCAGAAACGCGACAGCATTCTTGAGAAGATAATGTCTGCCGACTTCGTGGTTTAACCAATTATTTCGGAGGCGCCGGTGGCGCTGCTCGAATGATCGTGTATTGTGCCGAAGCGATCTTCCATCCACCCTTTTCTTTTCTAAACACAGTCATCACACGCATTCCTCGCGGCGGGAGCGGTTTTCCTTCGCTCATGAGCGTGTAGGTAACCCGCAGAATTACGATTGCAAATTTTTTGTCTGAGCGGATTGAGTAATCCGACAGTTCGAGTTTCGGCGGCGTACCGGCGGCCAGCTTTGCTTCAGCGTTATAAAATCCAAGAACCTTTTCCCGCGAATCGACCTCACCGACAGGCGAGATCTCGATATAATCCGCAGCGAATATCTTGTCCAAAGCCGCCGAATCATACGCGACCTGAGCATCGGTCATTTGTTTGATGAGCGATTTGAAGGTTCCTTCGTCCTTGTTGGCCTGAGCAAATACTGAGCCTGCGAAAATCGACAGTACGGCGGAGATGAGAAGAATATTTTTCATGTTATTCGTTGTATGAAGCTAGTTTGAACTACAAGCATTTACGTTGATGCAATTGCTTTGTTCCCGCAAAAAATCCAATAGAAACCGAGTTTGGAAAATGTTAATATTCTAAAGATGAGCAAGCTCGAAAAGTTGCGCCAGAAAATCTTTGACGGTAAGTCCGATGCAAACATTAGTTTCGACGACTTGTGCAGTTTCTTGATCGCACTTGGATTTGAAGAAAACATAAAAGGAAGTCATCACACATATCGAATGGCCGGCGTGGTCGAAAAACCGAATCTGCAACGCGATGGAAATAAGGCAAAAGCATATCAGGTAAGACAAGTACGCCAGATATTGATCAAGTACAATTTATGAAAAATGGCCAGGCTCCAAAATACGAAATAGTGATCTATTGGGACAGCACCGACAACATCTTCGTTGCGGAAGTGCCCGATCTGCCGGGCTGCATGGCTCACGGGAAAACTCAGGTCGAAGCAGTTCAGCATATTAACGAGGCGATCGTTCTCTGGCTTGAGACTGCACAGAAATACGGTGATAAAATTCCGGAACCGCGACGCCATCTATTGGCTGCTTAGGGCTCTAGTTACATCTAAAACAACTCCTCCATCGCCTGATCCAAATTCTTCACGCCAACGACACGAATTCCCAGTAGTTTCTCCAATCCTTTCTTATTAGATTCCGGCAGAATTAGCTTTTTGAATCCCAATGTCTGAGCCTCGCGGGCGCGGGCTTGAGCCTGCAATACGCCGCGGACTTCGCCGGTTAGGCCGACTTCGCCGAAGACGGCGGTTTCGGGCGGGATCTGGATATTGCGAAAGCTCGAGGCGATGGCGGCGATGATGCCGAGGTCGGCGGCGGGTTCGTCGATCTCCATGCCGCCGGCGATGTTGACGAAAACGTCGTCGCCCGCGAGTTGCAAACCGACCTGCTTTTCAAGAACCGCGATCAGGAGCGACGCGCGGTTGTGGTCAAAGCCCTGTGTCATTCGCCGTGCTGTGCCAAATTTTGTGCTACTAACCAAGGCCTGCACCTCGACTAGCATAGGCCGCGTGCCTTCCATACAGACGGTGACGACCGAGCCGGTGGCGTTCTCGGGGCGTTCCTGCAGGAAAAGCTCGGACGGGTTGCCGACCGGGACGAGGCCCGCATTGGTCATTTCGAAAACACCGATCTCGTTTGCGGCCCCGAAGCGATTTTTAGTCGCGCGGATGATGCGGTGATTGTGATGGCGGTCGCCTTCGAAATAGAGGACGGTGTCGACGATGTGTTCGAGCGTCTTCGGCCCGGCGATAGAGCCTTCTTTGGTGACGTGGCCGGTTAGGAAGACGGGCGTCGAGGTCTGCTTGGCAAACATCATGAACTGCGCCGCCACATCACGCACCTGCGAAACGCTGCCCGGAGCCGATTCGATGGCGGAGCTAAAAACCGTCTGGATCGAATCAACGATGACAAAATCGGGCTTGAGCTTGTCGGTCTCGGCGAGAATGCTCTGCAAATTTGTCTCGGGTAACAGAAACAGATTCTCAGCCTCGACGCCGAGGCGGTCGCCGCGCATTTTTATTTGCCGTTCCGATTCCTCGCCTGAGATATACAGCACTTTCTTGCCGTTGCGGCCAAGCTTATCCGCCATCTGCATGACGATCGTTGATTTGCCGATGCCCGGAGCTCCGCCGATCAGAACGAGCGAACCGGCCACGATTCCGCCACCGAGAACGCGGTCAAGTTCGTCGATGCCCGATTCAGTGCGGTCGTCGTCTTGTGCCTCGATACTGCCATACGCCATCGGCGTCGCCTGTCGGTACTGAGCCACTGCCCGCGAGTCGGCGATGGCCGCGGTCGGACGAAAGCGTTCCTCGACCAATGTGTTCCACTCGCCGCAGTCAGGACACTGCCCGAGCCACTTCCGCTGCTGCGAGCCGCAATTCTGACACGCGAATATTGTTGCCGGTGATTTTGCCATCTACAAAGTTTCAAAATTATAACATCCTGCCCTGCCCCTTCTTGCGAACCTTTATCGTTTATCCAAATAGAGTGGTATTTTTACAGCTACTTTGAACAAAATAATGAAAAAAAAGAACGGATCATTCGACCTCATATTCATTTTGATCTTTGGCTGTTTGCTGAGCCTGACTCTGGTCGGATTTATCGGCTGCGGACAGGTTCGTGAACCGGCTATCGACACGGCGAAGGTTTCGACACCCAAACAAGGGTTCAAAAGGGAGGCCGATGACCCGGACGGACGCGAGAATTGGTTCATGGAGCAGCGAATGTATCCGTTCGACAAGGTTCCGGATGATGCTCGTCGCAATGCGTGGCAGGATGTGCTCGATCGCGGCGAAGGGTTTGGCCCGGCAGGTATCGGGACGACGTGGACGCCTCTCGGGCCCGCACCGACCTCGGGCGCCGGCCCGGGCGGGATGGTTTCAGGGCGTATAAACGCGATCGCGATCTCGCCGGCGAATACGCAGTTGATACTTGTTGCCGGATCGACGGGTGGAATATGGCGTTCGACAAATGGTGGGACTACATTTGTGCCCGTGACTGATTCCCTTGTTGACCTCGCAGTCGGCACAATTGCATTTGCACCGAGCAATCCAAACATTGTCTATGCCGGTCTCGGTGATAACGACAATAGTTATTGGGGAACCGGCGTTCTAAGGTCGAACGACGCGGGGGCGACGTGGACACGCGTCAACAACACTACTATTTTTAACAGGGTCCAAGCGACGCGAATACGAGTAGATCCCACGGATCCAAACAGAGTCTATCTCGCACTGAACACTTTTCAGAATCCAACGACCGGCCAAGGTGGGATCGCGGGTGTCGTTGTATCAACGGACGGCGGTGTGAACTGGACTGTGAGGCTCACCGGGCTGGCCACCGATCTTGCGATCCATCCGACGAATCCACAGATCATTTACGCGGCACTACAGTATCGCACCACTGATGCCGCGCCCCGTGGACTCTTCAGATCGACCAACGGTGGCCAAACTTGGACCAACGTACTTGTCTCGCCTTATACCGGCGGGACCCTTGCGACCAGGGACTTTCGCATCGCTGTCACGCCTGCCGAACCCGACCGGGTGTATGCGTATTTTGGAACCGAAGGGCCGCCAAAAGAGGTGCGGCTTGAGGTCAGCACCGATGCCGGTGCCACGTTTACGGATCGCGGCGTGATCTCAAATAATATTCTCGATCCGGGCCAGTTTGGTTATAACACCTTCCTCGAAGCGAGTCCGACGGACGCGGACACGATCTATGTTGGAGCCAGAGATGTTTTTAGAAGCACCGACGGCGGTGTTACGTATACAAATCTGATCAATTCGCACGCCCCGCCGTATGATCCGGGCAATTTTACGGAGAGTTTGCAGAAGATACATACCGACCAACAGGCATTTGCCTTTGAACCGGGATCATCGACCACATTTTATGCCGGAAACGATGGTGGTATCTTCAAAACGACGAATAGCGGAGCGACATTTACGTCGCTGAATAGCACACTCTCGTTGGTTCAGTTTATTGGCATCACGGTGCACCCGACTGATGCCAGCCGCAGTTATGCCGGTGCGCAGGATAACGGTACACAGCGCCGTGTCTCGGTAGGTCAGATCTGGAGAGAATTTGTCGGCGGCGATGGTGGCAAGGCAGTGATCAATCCCGTCGATCCGACGATGGTTTTCCCGAGCTATACGAACGGAAACATCGGGCGCGTCACTAATAACGGAAGTGGGCCAAGCTCAACCATTGCGACCACCGAGGTCTTTGGCGAGGAAGGAACGGGGCGGATCGGCTTTTATCCGCCGATCGTCAGCAACGGCGTCGATCCGAGGATCTACTCGGGATCGTGGCGATTATTTATCTGCTCTGACTGTAATGATCTGAATAAAGAGGTTGGTACGCCAAATCCGCCGACCTGGACGGCTCCCGGCGGGATGTTCGACCAAACGTTCGGCGGGACCGACGTATTGAGCGCGATCACCGTCGCTCCGAGCCAATTGAACACCATCTATACCGGCTCGACGCAAGGGCGGGCAATGGTCAGCACTAATGGCGGGACGACCTGGGCAGACATATCGACCGGGCTGCCGCAGCGTTCGATAAGGAATATCACGGTTAGCCCGACCGATCCGGCTCTGGTATATCTAACCGTTTCAGGTTACGCCACAGGCCACATTTTCCGATCGAACAATGCGGGCACAACATGGACAAATATCAGCAACAACCTGCCAGACATTCCTGTCAGCGCTTTCCTGATCGATCGACTGACCTCGACGACCCTGTACGCCGGTACGGACATTGGTGTATTTCGTTCGACTGACAATGGCGGCAGTTGGACGGTTTTTAACAACGGAATGCCGCCCGCACCGGTGATGGAATTCACCTCACAGGCAAGCGGCTTGATCCAACTGGCGACATACGGTCGCGGCGTGTACGAACTGCGAGTAGCCGGAGTGCCAACGCCAACGCCTACTGCGACGCCAACCGCAACGCCGACTCCAACACCGGCGGGATCGTGTACATTCAGCAACGGCGGGTTAAATCCGCAGCCGTTGTCCGAAAACTTTACCGAGCCTCCGCCGGGATTCTTGTTCAGCGAACTGCAGCATGCCGCGGGCGTAACTACCGAAGCCAACGGCACCTTCGGATTTAGTGCTACGCAGGGAACCGCTCGGATTGCGGACAACTTCACGTTGAGTCAGCCATGTAATATCAGCGCGGTCGCGTTTTACGGCTACGTGACGGGAAGTGCCGCTACGCCGTCTCCATTTACCGGTTTGACGCTGCAAATATGGAATGGCAGGCCCGGTGACGCGGGTAGCACGGTCGTTGTCGGCGATACCACAACCAACCGGATGGCTTCGTCGGTTGATACTACCTACTTCCGCATCCTCAATACGGCTGTACCCGTGACAGGAACACCGCCGGGGACCACGCGGAGGATATGGCGAAACACTGCGACCGTTGGAATAGTGTTGCCCGCAGGTACATATTGGCTCGACTGGGCCAGTACCGGAGGCGGAGGCGCAGGAAATTTTGCTCCTTCTAAAACCGTTCCCTTGGCACGCAACGCTGCCGGTGATAATGCACGACGGCTGACAGTCTCGACTGGAGTTTGGGCGGATATTCTTGACGTTGGATTGCCAACAACAGCGCCTGACGTGACTCAGGATTTGCCGTTTGACGTAGTTGGCTCGACAACTGGAACGCCGACGCCAACGGCCACGCCCACCGCAACTCCAACGCCGAGTCCCGGGTTTGAGGGCGATATTGCGCCGAGGCCGAATGGAGACGGACAGGTGGTCACGGGCGATGTCGTACAGTCGCGGCGCTTTGTGTCCGGGCTCGACACACCTAATCCGGCTACGAATGAATTTCAGCGTGCCGATGGAGCGCCGAGAAGTACGCTTGGCGATGGTTCTCTTAGCGCTGGCGATGTGACCCAATCGAGACGTTACGGTTCGGGTCTCGATCCGTTGACGGATGCTGGCGGACCGACCGCTCCGCCGCCTGTTCCCGGAGTGATCTCCGATCTTTTTGAAGACGTTTATGCATACTTTTTCGGACGCGTACTAAGCGTTGGGATGGTGGAAGCCAGAGCCGGTTCGATGGTGACCGTGCCAGTCGAGATCACGCCGACGGGTGATGAGATGGCGATCAGCTTTACGCTCGAATATGATGCAAATAAACTCGGCAATCCGCGAATCGCTCTGGGCGAGGCGGCCCCGGAAGGCGCGGTTCTGACTGTCAATACAGGTGCATCGGGCCGTATAGGAATTCTTGTAGATTCGACCGAGCCCATTACGGCGTCAAGGAAGGCGACGCATCTGGTACGAATCACTTTCGATGTCTCGACTGAGGCGAGCGGCGAAATTCCTATCATATTGACCAACAACGCTGCTGCAAAGGGAACCTCAGACGCGGCGGGCAACGACTTATCAATGCGATGGCTCGACGGTTATGTTAGAATTTTGGCAGATAGTCTGGCCCGTTAAGCTCCTTAGTTTAGTGGCGAAGTCTGGCGAAATTCTAATAATATGCACTCAATACTTACGAGGAAACGGCTGGCCGTCGTTTCCGTAATTTTTCTCGGCGTTCTGTTTGCCGCTTTGGGTTTTGGCGAAATTGGCCAGGCGTCGGGGATCGATTCGATCTTTACTTCGACTGCTCCTCAGACGTATTTCGGGCCTTTGTTCACGCGCTCCGACGGCTATGTCGATCCCGTGACCAAGGTGTCGGCGACTGTGCGTGAAGACACGAGCAAGGGCAAAAAAGCCGAGGTCGTGATACTGCTCGCCGATCAGGCTGATGTGAGTGCGGCGTACGACATTAAGGACGAGGATGCTCGCGGCTGGTTTGTTTACAACACTTTGACGACCCACGCTGCGACGACTCAGGCTGACCTTCAAGCCTTTCTAACCGCTGAGAATGCGAAGTTTCGATCCTTTTGGGTTGCCAACATGATCGTTGCGACGGTCGATAGTTCGTTGGTTGATCGCCTTGCGGCCCGGCCGGATGTCGCCCGCGTCGACTCGAACCGTGCAGCACGCTGGATCGAAGACCCGGCGATCGCAAACCCGAGCGACGCGACACGCGGCCCGGATGCGCCGACCACAGTCGAATGGGGCGTGACGCGGGTCAATGCTCCGAGCGTTTGGACGGCGGGATTTACGGGACAGGGAATGGTCATCGGTGAGCTCGATACCGGTGTGCGTTGGACCCATAACTCGCTAAAGCCGAAGTATCGGGGTTGGGACGGCACGACGGCGAATCACAATTTTAACTGGTGGGATTCGGTTCACACGACCGGAGGGTCCTGCGGTTTTAATACTCAGGCTCCGTGCGACGATAACGGACACGGTACGCATACGACTGGAACAACACTTGGCGATGATGGCACGGGAAATCAGGTGGGCGTTGCGCCCGGTGCCAAATGGGTCGGCTGCCGCAATATGAATCAGGGCAACGGAACGCCCGCGACGTACACCGAGTGTTTTCAGTTCATGATCGCCCCGACTGATCTTGCCGGGAATAATGCAAATCCCGCTTTGCGGCCACATGTGCTAAACAACTCGTGGGGTTGCCCGCCTAGCGAAGGCTGTACGACCCTCGGCGAGCTCGAAACTATCGTCAATAACACACAGGCGGCTGGAATATTCGTCGAGGTTTCGGCTGGGAACTCCGGTTCTGGCTGCTCTTCGGTAGCAGATCCGCCAGCTCTTTACGCGGCTTCTTTCTCTACGGGGGCGATCGATATCAGCAATAATCTGGCAAGCTTTAGCAGCCGCGGCCCGTCGACTTTTTATACTCCGAATATCCTAAAACCGAATATTTCGGCACCGGGCGTGAACGTTCGCTCTTCGACGCGAACGAGCGATACGAGCTTTGGCAATCTTAGCGGAACATCGATGGCCGGGCCGCATGTGGCTGGTGTGATCGCAGTACTTTGGTCGGCACGTCCGGCATTGGTTCGCGACATTGCGGCGACGAAAACTTTGCTGCAGAACACGGCAAACCCACAGGTTCTTTTGGCCACACCGCAAACCTGCGGGGGGATATCTTCGACGCAGATACCGAACAACTCCTTCGGCTACGGGCGTATCGATGCTCTTGCAGCGTTCAACGCATCGGCTGGCGGTACGCCGACGCCGACGAACACACCAACAGCAACGCCGACGAACACACCGACGGCAACGCCGACGAACACACCGACGGCAACGCCGACGAACACACCAACGGCGACACCGACGAAAACACCAACGCCAACCCCGACGAACACACCAACGGCGACACCTACAAACACACCGACGGCAACACCAACGAATACGCCAACAGCGACGCCGACGAATACACCAACGGCAACACCGACGAACACACCAACGGCAACGCCAACGGCGACGCCTACAAACACGCCGACGGCAACTCCGACGAATACGCCGACTGCGACACCCACAAATACGCCGACCGCGACGCCGACGCCTGGCGGACAGGGATTTGAAGGCGACCTCGCTCCGCGTCCGAATGGCGACAGTACGGTGAATTCGACTGACGTTATTCAGCTAAGGCGATTTGCCACTGGACTCGATACGCCGACGGTCGGCACAAACGAAGGTCAACGCGCCGACTGTGCACCGCTCGCTACGAACGGCGACGGCGCCATCAACGCGGGCGACGTGGTACAAGGCCGCCGTTTTGCGACCGGCCTTGATCCGCTCACGCCCGCGGGCGGCACGATGCGGCCCGACGAAGGGGAAGTTGCGGCTCTGATCGGCGGCAGTGTCTTCGGAGCCATAACGGGGCTCAACACCGCTCTTCGCGTCGTAGATCTTTCCGGTGGGGTAGTAGCGGTCGATCTTGTTACGTTCCGCGATATTGCGGCCGTGACTTTTACGGTCATGTACGACCCCAGCCTCGGAACGCCTACAGTGTCGCGAGTTCTGGATTTCTCCGATGCGGTAGTGACTGTCAACGATACGATACCCGGGGAACTCAGGATACTCGTCGATTCTAGCGGTTCCCTTGTTCGACGGGGCCGTGTCGCCAGGCTCGTCGAGATCGAATTCGAACCTGCGAAACGGTTGAGACTGATGCGTTCGGCGTTCGTGATTCAGGGTTCAACGAGCTTTTCTGACGCTCTCGGAAACGATCCGACCGCAAAACGCTAGCGAGTTTGGTTTTATGAAATTCGATCAAGGCGACGTGGTTATCGCGGTGCTGCACAGCCCGCGGGAGAAACTTCTGGGTGTGCTTGACTCGGTCGAGGCGGCGGGCGTTACTATGCGGTCGATCGATCTCGGGTACTTTGACGATTGGTGTAGTTCCATCGTCGCGGGTGAGGCACATCTGGAGATGAATGATAATTTCTACCCGATGTGGCGCATCGAGCGGCTGTCGAGAGACGAAAGCACCGATGAAATGCCGTCGATGGCGGATCAGTTTGAGGCCCGGACGGGAAGGCGGTTGGGGTGATTTGGTGACGGGTAACAAGTAACGGGTGACAGGAAGATCAGCCTGTCACCCGTCACCGTTTATTCGTTACCAACCTACTAGTTCTTTCTTATCCCAATGCTCCCATTATTCGCGGTCAGCTTTAGGACGGCGTCGCCGCCGGGGCCGATCTTGCCTGCGACTTTTTTGAGCGGGCCGCCGATGAGATTTTCGGTTTCTAGTTTGACTGGAATTTCAGAGATAAAGTTTCCGGCTCCATAGACTGCGAGGAATTGACAGGCTGTCGAGGCGGGTAAGGTCATTCGTATCGAGCCATTTGTCGTGCTCAGGCTATACGACCCGCCCGGGCGAATATCACCGGTGAAGGCGACTGAGCCTGATATCGATGTAACCTGAGTCTGCCGGTGCGTAACATTTTGCAGAAGAACAGCACCGCTGCCAGTCTTGGCCGTAAATCGGTCGCCGATCTCGGAGGGTGACAGTTGAAATGCGGTGATATTTCCCGATGTTGTTTCGAGGCTCATCGGCCCCGTTGATCCCTCGACGGTCACATCACCCTCGTATGTACTTGCGGTCACACCATTGACGGCATTGCGCACAGTAATGTCACCGCTGTTGTTCTTAAACAACACCTTTCGAACATCATCGATCGTAGCTTCGGTCTCGGTTCCCGTGATCTCGATTGACGCAGTCACCGGAAGGTCGATCTCAATATCATCGCCCCAAATACAATTCGGATAAGTCCTATTCGCGTGTTTCTGGTCGAATGGGACGGGCGAGATCCAATTTGGCTTACCGTCCTTTTCGTTCTTTTCGCGCACGTGAAATTTCATCTTACCGCCGTCTTTTACGTAAACGCGGACCTCGTTGCGGTTCCAGCCGTTTACGCGGAGGTTGCCTTGGGAAACGCACAGCGAGAGATTTACATTTGGCGAAACGGCGATCGAACGCTCGTATGTGTCGCCGCCGTACATTCGAGTCCGAGGCGGCTGGGGCGGTGCTTCATATTTTTGTTTTTCGTATTTGTCCGACGGCTTTGCGGGCGGCTCGACGGGATATTGACGCGCCGTCGGTGCCGGTTTTGGGGCGGGAGCCATGCCATCCTGAGCCGAAGCCGGTGCGGATACACTCATCGCAGTAGCTGTGGCGAGGCAGCCGATGATAATTTTTCTGATACCTGATTTCATTGAGATTTGAGTCGGCAAGACTATTTCACAAACGCTGTAATGGGCTAGTTTCAATCTTTGTGCATCTTTGCGTCTTCGTCTCGGTGCCCTTTGTGTTAGAACGGCCTTTTTTAAACACAAAGGCCACAAAGGGCGGACACGAAGGGCACAAAGAAGACGACCACAGGCTAATTCAAACTAACCTTACAAAACTACCTGATGCTTGCCATTAACTCCTCTTTCTGTGCCACCGAATTCAAAAGATCTATCTTGTTTTGATACGACGAATACAGCACTTGTCGAGCCGTTTCGTTCTTTGGGTTCCGTTTTACTTCTTTTCTCATCTTGACGATCGAATCATCGACCATTGCCATGTCACGTTCATAAGCAACACGCTGCGACGGCCGCAGAACGCCGTCTTTCTTGTCCTCGACAGTCTTAGCGAGAGTCGAGATCGTGCTCACATAGCTTGATTCGCCAGCGAGCGGATCGGCAAAGCTTGTTGAACTGAACCTGACAACCGCAGGAGCAATGGTCGTACGTCGAGGTTCGGCTTTGAATGCTGCTCGCTCGATCCTCGGAGCATCCGTCGCGACGACAGTGTCGGGCACATTGCTCACAGTTATGTTGCTAGTTGGTGCTTGTACGGTAGTCGGCTGAACGCCTCCTCCAACACTATTTGTCGTAACGACCGTGTTCACCGGAGCACGATTCATCCAAACCGCCGCGAATACTCCGATCACAACGACCAAACTCGCCGCCACCGCTATCGAAGGATTCATCAAACCAACCGAAACCAGTGCCCAAGCCTTATGCCACCACGGCATCTGAGCCTTCTCTTCGGCGATCGAATCGTTGATCTTGTTCCAGAGACGCTGGGTCGGGACCAGAGTGTCTAGTTCTCGATCGAGTGCGGAGAAGACGAACGTCGCTTCGCTTTCAGCTTCTGCAAATGAAGTCGAGCATGTGTCGCACAGAGCCACGTGGCTCGAAACCCGTGAGGTCTCATCGTGCGACAGCTCTCCGTCTAGGAAAGCCTGAATAATACCGATGTCCAAACACTTATCTGTCATATCTGATCACTTCCCGACCTTGCCATAACATCTGGCGAATTCTGCCCTGGCACGTGCGACGAACGTGCCGATGCTCGATTCGTTCAACTCTAAACTCGCGGCGATCTCTTTATACGAGAGGCCTTGCTGTTTTAATATCAGGCAGCTCCTGAGCGGCTCTTTTACCTGCGAGAGAGCCTTGTAAATATCATTTACGCCTGCGTATTCCTCATAGTCGATCTCGACCGACGCGACGTGCGTTTCACCTGTTTCTTTGACGTAATTCTCATCCCGCGTGTTCGCCCGAATCGTACCGCGAAGAGTATTCTTTGCAACATTTATCGCGACGCGTATGAGCCACGGACGGAGCATTTCGCTGTCGGTGATCGAGTCCTGATGCCTGTACAGCCTGAGGAAAGTTTCCTGCGTGACATCCTCAGCGAGGCCGGCGTCGTGCACGACCGATCGGGCCGCGCGAAAGACGGTTCTATGGTGGAGCGAAAACGCCTCCTCAAACCCGATCCTATCTGTCGCTGCGGCCGTCGCTGTTGTTTCGGACATTATGTCCACAAGAATGTCGGTACTCTCGTTCATGTTCAGCATCAAAAAATGCCTATCGACAGTAATACACCGCGACGCTAAGGATTATGACAAGAATTAGACCTCAAACCCCAATTATTTTCAACGTTCGAAGAGCCTCGGCCGACAAGCCACGGCCGCCATTTGCCGTAACAAAAAAGCGGTGGCTGTCGTCCGATTCATTGAGAATACGTTCGATATCGGGATCTGGTTCCGGCGGAGCGGTTTTAGAAGGGAATTTGGGCTCGGTCAGGGCGAGACGGCGTAGCGAATCGTACAGATGCGGTCGTCCCGTTCCGAATTCGCCGGCCTCGCCGTCGATGATAAGGCGAAACTCAGCATTTTCGAGCGAAAAATGCGATAAGAGCGACGCTGCGAGGCTCGCGATACGCTCGAAATTATCGGATGCGACGACTGAAACGCCGTTTTGCTCGACGGCGAGACGTTCGCGGACCGAGGTTTTTTGGACAGTTTTTTCGCCAGCATCGGTATCGAGGATGATACTGACTCGTTTTTCATCCTCGGCCGCGAATTCGCGTACCGTTAGCTGCTGCGTGCGTGCCGTTGCCTTCCAGTCGATGTGGCGAGGTTCGTCCTGCGGCTGATATTCGCGAAGCGACAGCAGATCGCGGCCCATACCGCGTTTTGTCGAGGCCAGCGTGCCGAGATCAAGCGGTATCGATCCGTCGCCGGGGTCGAGTGTGTTTATTTTCGGGAAAACGATAAGCTCAGCCTCGCGTGCCGGGAGGCGGCGGCGATGCCGAAAAAAACCAAAAGGGAACTTGGTCGACAGTTCAAAATCACGGATCATCAGCCGCCCCCGATTAGGAAAGACGTGTTCGTTCTTTCCTTCTTCTGTCTTGCGGGCCGCGACGTGTACGAAATGATGCAGCGTGCGGCGCACAAGAGGCGGCTTTCCGAGTCTTTTGGCAATCCAACGCGGGAGCATTGCATCAAGTTCGTGGGCGACGATCGAGCGTTCCCGCTCCTTGCCTCGAACTTCGGCGACGACTGAGAATGCGGGGAAGATTCGTTTTCGATTGATCAGCGTCACGATGATCGGCGTCGGTTCGCCCGCAAAGATCGTCTCGGGAAATCGCATTGTCACATCGAGCTTTTTCAAACAAATGCTACCCGCAAAAAAGCCGACGATCATCGCAGCGATCAGGAATGCGAGTACGAGGAAGAGCAGATTGTTACCCGTATTCCATGCCGAAAATCCGACGATCAGCATCAGCACGATCATCACCGCACCGCCCGTCGTAAACTCGAACGGCAAATTCATCTGCGACGCCTCGCGTCCTGCGTTACGAGCCAGCGGCGGCACCACAAAGACGAGGATCAGCAACACGAAAACGAGCGAAATACCCGCCGAGACCCCGGCCAGCCGGATATTCCCACTCTGATGCGCATACAGCGTCAACCCCGAAAGCCCAAGGCCGCCAAAGATCACAATCCCTCCGAGTGCCGCGTTACGCAGATCGCGGATGCTGAACAGCTCAGAAAGGGATTTTAAGTTCATTGAGTTTGTTGAGTTCATTGAGCTTATTGAGAGAGACGTTCTTAACTCAACGAACTCGATGAACTCAACAAACTCAAAAAACTCAATTACATCGGTACACTTACTTTCTGCAATATCTCGTGTAAGATCCTCTCCGCCTCACGCATGCGATTTCTAACGACTGCCGAGCGGGAATTTAGGATGACTCGATGGGCGAAGCAGGGCAGGACGAGGCGTTTGATGTCGTCGGCGATGCAATAATCACGGCCTTCGATTAGGGCGAGGGCTTGTGCCGACCGGAAAAGTGCGAGTGTGCCGCGTGGGCTGATTCCGAGTTCGAGTTGGTCGGAGACGCGCGTCAGATTGACGATCTCGAGCAGATAATCGATCAGCGCGTCATCAACGCGAACTTCATTCACCATAGCTTGCAGATCAAGCATATCCGCCTGCGACATCACAGGTTCGACCGCCGCGAGCGGATCGCCCGAGCGGCGGTCGCGAAGTATCTGCCGCTCATCGTTCATGTCCGGATAGCCCATGTGCAGACGCAGCATAAAGCGGTCGAGCTGCGATTCGGGCAGCGGATATGTGCCGTGATGTTCGGACGGATTTTGCGTCGCGATGACGATAAACGGCATCGGCAGACGCATCGAGCGTCCCTCGACCGTCACCTGTTCCTCAGCCATCGCTTCGAGCAAAGCAGATTGCGTTTTTGGTGTGGCTCGGTTGATCTCGTCGGCGAGCACGATATTCGAAAATATCGGCCCCGATTTCCATTCGAAATCGCCGCTCTTTTGATTAAATATCGACAGACCGATCACATCGGACGGCAAGAGGTCGGAGGTGAATTGTATTCGCTGAAAAGAAAGTTCCAGCGCACGCGCCAACGCATTCGCTAGCGTTGTCTTTCCGATCCCAGGAACGTCCTCGATCAGCAGATGCCCACCTGCGAGCAAGGCGATCAGCGCAAATTTGACCGTCTCAGATTTGCCGCGGATCACGCCCTCGATCGCCGCCTGAAGCTCCGCGACCTTCGCCGCCGCGTCAAAACCGACTACGATGCCGCCTCCGCTCCTCTGTGTCTCGCTGACTATCCAATCTCTCATGTCGTAAAACGGGCAACCAATTCCGCCAAACAATATTCTACCCGATTAGAAACTCGTGGGGCATCAAAAAGTTGCATTATTGAAATCCGTCGCAAAACAATCTAAACTTTTGAAACTTAATACAAACGCTTTCGTGACAATTTGCGGAGCGTAACTAGTGATAATATGAGCAATTTCAGAAACAAGATACGTGATCAGCGCGGTTTTAACCTGATCGAATTAATGATCGTTATCGCCATCATCGGCCTGCTGATCGGCGTCGGCAGTCTTGCATGGCAGGCGGTGATCCGCAGCGGCAACGAGACGACAGCCGCCCAGACGATCAATCAGCTTCGTACCTACCAGGCTCAGTATGCCGGTAGAAATAAAGGTAATTTCGCATCATTTGAGGAACTTGTTACCAAGATGGGTCTCGATGAAGGCTTCCGCGGCGATGAGCCGGTCAAGAATGGATACAAATTCAAAATGACTGCCGAACCTTTCTCAGGCAGCAAGCCGGCGTTCTATTCGGTAACTGCGGATCCCGTAAGTTCGGAAGGTGTGACTGCTTCTGGAACGCGGCATTACTATACTGATTCATCGCTAAGCACGATCAAGGGAACCGACGAAAACCGCCCTGCCAAGCCGGACGACCCGTCGATCTAGTTAACAGCGAACAGTGAATAGTGAACAGTTAGGAATCTCTTCGCACTATTCACTATTAGTTATTCGTTATTCACTTTTTTCCGCCGTCTTAGCTCAGTGGTAGAGCACTCGCTTCACACGCGATAGGTCACAAGTTCAAATCTTGTAGACGGCACCAATGTGTACACCAGTTAAGAGGCTGTCAGAAAGGCGGCCTCTTTTCTATTGCCTCCGGCTTTAGCTGTAAGTGCGCTTCCATCGGGAAATTATCTGTTTTGTTTGATAGGATTGTCTGATTAATCCATAGACGAAGGAGATTTTTTTGTGTTGCAACGAACATTTTTCATTCTTGCCCTGTTGATATTTGTGTTTTCGGGAACCTTCTTTTCGCAGACTCCGGCTGATCTTAAGTCGCGGGCTGAGGTGACGAATTTTGAGGAGACGAGCCGTTACGCTGATGTTCAGGCGTTTATTGCGGAGCTGCAGAAACGCAGCCGGCTGGTGAGCGTTACCGATTTCGGGACCTCGTTCGAGGGGCGAAAACTGCCGCTGCTTATCCTTTCGGATCGGCAAATATCGACGCCCGCTCAGGCCAAGGCTGCCGGCCGGCCGGTGATCTTCATCATGGGCAATATACACGCCGGCGAGGTCGAGGGGAAAGAAGCCGCGCAGCACATCGCCCGCCGCCTGCTGTTTGGCGACCTCAAACCGATGCTCTCAAAGCTGACGATCTTGCTCGCCCCCATTTATAACGCCGATGGCAACGAAAAGATCAGCATGGATAATCGTACGGCTCAGAACGGCCCGATCGGTGGGGTTGGTGTTCGCGAAAACTCACAGAGATTCGATCTCAACCGTGACTATATTAAGCTCGAATCACCTGAGGCACGGTCGCTCGTAGGGCTCTTTAACAGTTGGGATCCGCAGCTTACGGTCGATCTACACACGACCAATGGCTCGTATCACGCATATCATCTGACGTATTCACAGCCGCTAAATCCTAATTCCGACCAGCGAATTCTCGATTACCAACGCGACAAAATGATGCCGGCGATTGCGGCGGAAATGCTTAAAAATCACAAGTTGCGCACGTACTATTACGGAAATTTTCGAGGGTTCTCAAACCAGCCAAAACCGGGTGAAAAAACGCAGTGGGAGGCCTTCACCCATCAGCCGCGCATCGGCCAGAATTATGGTGGTCTGCGAAATCGCTTGACGATATTGTCCGAGGCGTACAGCTATCTAACTTTCAAACGTCGCGTCGAGGTTAGCGAGCGGTTTGTCGAGGAGATACTAAAATTCTGCGTGGCCAATGGTACGGCGATCCGACAGTTGACGAAATCCGCAGACGACGAAACCGTCAAGAAAATGCGAGGGAATGCACCGATCGAGATGGGCGTGGCGTTTCAACCAAAAGCCTTGCCAAAGCCGGTCGAGATCCTTGTAGGAGCTGTCGAAAAGGTAAAGAATCCAAAGTCAGGCAAGG
>JANPDK010000204.1:0-30512 GCA_031431415.1 Acidobacteriota bacterium
AGTACCGACCTCGATCATTGACTGGATCATCTCAGGCTTGATCTTCTCGCCGAGCAGCATTTTCCCTTCTTCCAATATTTCGGAAACGTGCGACTTTAGCTCACGCGTTTCCGGATCGACGATCTGAAATTCTTCTTCGATACCCAGAGTAAATTGATCGAACATATGTTCTCCCTTATCTAATTCAATTCCAGTTCCCGGCCCAAAAATTCTTCGTCCACCGAGTTTAGGTTCTTAAATCTCACGCCGACGCCGTGTCCCGGATCGGAATAAACGACCACGCCGCTGAGGCTCATCTCGCGCATCCCGAGATTGATCGTCATGACGATCGGCGTTCCCATATCGAGAATTGCAGTAGTTGTCATGTAAAGGCCGCCCGAGCCAATGTCGCGAGTGTTCGCGATACCGGTCCCGTCGCCGCCTTCAAAGCGCACGTCAACAATAAGTTTCTTACGATCCGAGCCGCGTCGCTCGGACGGTGAACGGGCGTCTTTAAGGTCTATTTCAGCCATTTTTTTGATGTTATTTGCAGTAGATTTTTTGTAAACTTGCTCACATTCTAACCTATCCGAACGCCAACACATAGCGAATTTTCTACGCCTTGCCCCCTGTTTCCTTAGCCACACGGATAAAAGCCTGAGCCGCGTGCGACAGCTCCGAATTTCGCCGGTAAATAACATTGAGTTTCCGCTCGAGCTTAAGATCTTTAACGCTTAGAGCAACTAGCCGTCCGGATGCGATCTCGGCTTTGGCAGACAAACGCGGTACGAGAGCGACTCCAACGCCACGCTCGACAATCAGCTTGATCGCCTCGAGCGATGGCAATTCGACGGCGATATTCAGCTTTACCTTGTGCTTTTCAAAAGCCTCGATAACGCGGCGACGGTACGGTGACGGTGCATTGTGAGCGACAAATGACTGCCCGCCTAGATCTTTGATCAACACGGAGTCACGCTGTGCAAATTCGTGCTTCGGCGAGGCGACAAAAACAAGTTCGTCAGTCGTCACCGCGATCGCCTTGATCGAATCGTCATTTGGCGAAAACGAGATGACGCCAAGCTCGACCTCGCGGGCCGTGATCTGCTTTGGAATGCGGCTCGCGACACCGCGTTGGACCTCGATCTTTATCAGCGGATGCTGCTTACGAAATTCCTCGATAACCGGCAGCAGATAAAAAACCGTATGCTCGTTGGCGCTGATCGTAACCTTGCCGTGCCGCAGATCACGCAGCTCGGATATCGCCACCTGAGCGTTGTGCCGCAGATTGAGCATCTGCTTGGCGTGACCGAGCAAAACCTCCCCGGCAAAGGTTAGCGTACCGTCCTTCGACGAGCGGTCAAAGAGTTTTTCACCGATCTCAGTCTCGAGACGACGGATCGACTGGCTGATCGCCGGCTGTGTCCGCTCAAGCACTTCTGCGGCGCGGGAAAAGCTGCGCTCGCGTGCGACCGTCACCAGGACTTCGAGTTGATTGATATCCATGCTGTTTCTTCTGACGTGATTATTATAATTCGATTTTCATAAGGCGACAACATAGAACCGACTACTCCACCAGATTATGACTGAATAACTGATTATTATGTCCTTTTCATTTATATAATCTTGACTTATGTATCTATCTTTGTTGTACTGTCTCTAATTTAGCCTCTTGATGAGTGAATTATGAGCGAAAAGAGAATCACTGTCTTTGACACAACTCTGCGTGACGGCGAGCAGTCGCCGGGCTGCTCGATGTATCTCGAAGAGAAGATATCTATGGCCCGTCAACTCGAGCGGCTCGGCGTCGATGTGATCGAGGCGGGTTTCCCCTTTGCGTCCGAGGGTGACTTCCGTTCCGTTGCTGCGGTTGCCGACGAATGTCAGGAAACGATCGTCGCTGGCCTTTGCCGCACGGTGCCATCTGATATTCACAGAGCAGCCGAGGCCCTAAAGAACGCAAAGAGACCGCGTATCCATACCTTCGTTGCTACCTCCGACATCCATCTCGAGTACAAACTAAAAAAATCCCGCGGCGAGGTCATCGACATGACCGCAAATGCCGTCCGAATCGCACGCGAGAATGTTGATGATGTGGAGTTCTCGGCCGAGGATGCGACACGCAGCGATGTCGATTTTCTGTGTCAGGTATTCGCGACCGCCGTCGAATGTGGAGCGAAGACGCTAAACGTGCCGGACACCGTCGGCTATACTTTGCCTAACGAATACGCCGAGCTGGTGCGCGCGGTCAAAGAACGTGTGGTTGGCGACAAGGATATTACCATCAGCGTTCATTGCCATAACGACCTCGGCCTCGCCGTCGCAAACAGCCTAGCCGCGATCGACGCGGGTGCGACACAGGTCGAATGCACCGTCAATGGCATCGGCGAGCGTGCCGGAAATGCATCTCTCGAAGAACTTATCATGGCGATGACGGTCCGTGCCGACAAGATGCCATATTGCACAAACATCGATACGACGCAGCTCTATCCGGCGAGCCAATTGCTTTCATCGATCGTCAGCTTTGGCGTACAACCGAACAAAGCAATCGTCGGCCGCAATGCATTCGCACACGAGGCTGGCATTCATCAGCACGGCGTTTTGAGCAACCCACTGTGTTACGAGATAATGACTCCTGAGTCGGTCGGAGTACCAAAGAACAGCCTTGTGCTGGGCAAACATTCGGGCCGACACGCTCTGATCTCACGATACGAACAACTGGGCTTTGCCCTTTCTGAACCTGAGATCGCGTCGATCTATCCGAGATTTATCGCTCTGGCGGACCGGAAAAAGAACGTTTACGATCAGGACCTGTTGGCACTCGCTCCCGCACGGCGACCGGCCGCGATAGCTGCCTGAAAATAATATGAAGATCACGATCTTACCCGGAGACGGCATCGGGCCGGAAGTATGCGCGTCGGCGGTGGCTGTGCTTGAGCACGTCACGGCGGCCTTCGGAATCGATATCGAAACGGAGGAACACCTCATCGGCGGAGCCGCGATCCGCGAGACCGGTTCGCATTTCCCGCCTGAGACCGAGGCCGCGTGCCGTGCGAGCGATGCAGTTTTGCTCGGTGCCGTCGGCACACCGGAGTTCGATCATTTGCTCCCCGAAGATCGTCCGGAAATGGGCCTTCTGAAATTGCGCAAAGCCCTCGGCGGCTTTGCCAATCTTCGTCCTTCTGCCGCCGTTCCCGCTCTGATCGATTCGTCACCGTTGCGACGAGAGATCTTTGAGGGAACTGATATGCTCATCGTCCGTGAATTGCTCGGCGGTCTCTATTTCGGCACTCCACGCGGTTTTAATGACGGTGAGACAGAAGGCTATAACACAATGCGTTACACTGTCGCCGAGGTCGAACGCGTTGCTCACGTCGCTTTTCAGGCGGCTCGCGGACGCCGCAAGAAACTCACGTCGGTAGACAAGGCAAATGTCCTCGAAACGTCGCGGCTCTGGCGTCAGACCGTGACCAAGGTTGCGGCCGAATACCCCGATGTCGCTCTCGATCATCTCTTTGTCGATGCATGTGCGATGCATCTGGTGACCGACCCGACGCGGTTCGACGTGATCCTGACAGAGAACCTCTTCGGTGATATCCTGTCTGATGAAGCCGCAGTTCTAACAGGCTCGCTTGGAATGCTACCCTCGGCGACCATAGGTGGAAACGTAGATCTTTATGAACCGATCCATGGCTCAGCACCGGAAATTGCCGGTAAGAATATCGCCAATCCGCTCGGAGCGATCGCATCGGTCGCGATGCTGCTCCGATATACTGGAAAGAACGAACCAGCAGCGGCGGCGATCGAAAAGGCCATCCATTGGGTTCTCGAAAAAGGACATCGAACCACAGACATCGCCGGAGTCGGCGGGAAAGTAATAAATTCGACAACCGAAATGGGTGCGATGGTCGCGAGCCGTGCCGTCGAATTTGCAAACGTAAATAACGCTTACCACGCGGTTTAGCCTCAAATGAAGACTCTCTACGACAAGATTTGGGACCGCCATCTCGTCCACTCCGAAGCCGGCAAACCGTCGCTCATATACATTGACTTGCACCTGATCCACGAGGTGACGACGCCCCAGGCATTCGAGGGATTAAGGCTGGCCGGACGAAAGGTCCGACGTCCCGACCTTACATTCGGGACCGTCGATCACGCCATTCCGACAAAGAATCGCGATCTCCCCTTCAATGATCCGATCGCCGCTCAACAGGTCGAGACCTTGCGTGAAAATTGCCGTGAATTCGGAATCCCGCTCTACGACATGGACCGTATCGAGCAAGGCATCATTCACGTATTTGGCCCTGAGCAGGGCCTGACGCACCCCGGGATGACGATCGTCTGTGGCGATTCACACACATCTACGCACGGTGCTTTTGGGGCTCTTGCGCACGGAATCGGCACGAGCGAGGTTGAGCATGTGTTTGCCACGCAGTGTTTGCAGCAGGTTAGATCAAAGAATTTTCGTATTAATGTGGATGGCGAACTACCGTTCGGCGTAACAGCAAAGGACGTCATCCTCGGCATCATTAACGAGATCGGCATGAATGGAGCAACCGGCCACGTCATTGAATACTCGGGCTCGACGATCCGCGACCTCTCAATGGAAGGCCGAATGACCGTATGCAACATGAGCATCGAATGCGGTGCAAAAGCCGGCCTGATCGCACCGGACCCGAAAACATTCGAATACATTGAGGGCAGACAGTTCGCACCTAATGGAGAAGCGTGGGACGCGGCAGTCGAGAACTGGAAGGTGTTGTCTACAGATGCAGATGCCATTTTTGATAGATCTGTCGACATTGACGCTACCAGCTTAGAGCCGTTTGTCACTTGGGGCACATCGCCAGACTTATCAGTTAAGGTCACCGGCAGCGTACCCGATCTTAGCGAGGCTAGAGATGAAAATGAAGTAAAATCATACGAACGTTCATATCGATATATGGGCATCGAGCCGTCACAGAAGATCGACGAGATCGCGGTCGACAGAGCGTTTATTGGTTCATGCACAAATTCGCGGATCGAAGACCTTCGTGAAGCGGCAAAAGTTGCTCGTGGTTACAGCGTGAGCGATCGTGTCAATGCGATGGTCGTGCCGGGCTCGATGCAGATCAAAAAGCAGGCCGAGGACGAGGGGCTCGCAAAGATATTTACAGACGCGGGTTTCGAATGGCGCGATGCTGGCTGCTCGATGTGTCTCGGCATGAACGAGGACATTCTCGCCGAAGGCGAACGCTGCGCGTCTACCAGCAACCGCAATTTCGAAGGCCGTCAGGGCCGAGGCGGACGAACGCACCTCGTCTCACCCAGTATGGCAGCCGCCGCCGCGATCGCGGGACATTTTGTCGATGTACGTGAGTGGAGGTTCAAAGAATAGATGCAAAAATTCACCACCTTCACCGGGAAACCAGCTCCGATGTTTGAGCCAAACATCGACACGGACCAGATAATCCCGAAACAGTTTTTGACGCGTATTGAGCGAACTGGCTTTGGGGCATTCCTTTTTTACGACTGGCGTTTTGGGAGCAACGGAACTCCAAACACAGATTTTGTTCTGAATCAGCCGCGATACTCGAACGCCTCGATACTGGTCGCCGGGATGAATTTCGGCTGCGGATCTTCCCGCGAGCACGCACCATGGGCATTACTTGACTATGGTTTCCGGGCAGTGATCGCTCCGGGTTTTGGCGATATTTTCTATAATAACAGCCTGAAAAACGGACTTCTGCCTATCCGACTCGATGAACCGACCGTCGCAACCATCGCAGAAAATTCTCATCGTGTCGCTGAATACACGCTTACGATCAACCTCGAAAGCAAGACTGTTTCCGACGAACACGGACTCAACGTCGGATTTGATATAGACGAATTTAGTCGCCAATGCCTGCTCAATGGCCTCGACGACATCGCTCTCACAATCCAACACGAGGCCGCGATCACTGCATTCGAAGCTCGTTCCGGTCGCTAAAGACACCTTCGATTAGCTCGCCCGACGCCAAATAAGCTAAAATATAGTGTTTTGGGGTTAGACACCATTATGGGCTTTTCTACCGTCGCTATTCACGCGGGCAACGAACCCGACCCGACTACCGGAGCCGTCTCGGTTCCGATCTACCAGACATCGACCTACGCTCAGGACGGCCTCGGCCGGCATAAAGGATACGAGTACGCACGTACTCAGAACCCGACACGGAGCGCTTTGGAAAAGAATATCGCGGCCCTTGAGGGAGCAAAATTCGGCTTCGCGTTCGCTTCCGGAATGGCGGCGATCGACACGACCTTAAAGCTCGTAAAATCAGGCGATCACGTCATTCTCGGCGACAACACATACGGTGGTACGTTTCGACTCTTCAATCGAATTCTTGTCGATTACGGTATCGAGTTCGACCTTGCGGACACGTCTGACATCTCGAACCTTGAAAAAGCCTTTAAACCAAATACCAAGATGGTATTTGTGGAGACGCCGACCAATCCGGTGATGACCGTGACCGATCTCAAGGCTGTTTCCGATCTCGCTCATTCACGCGGTGCAAAGGTCATCTGCGACAACACCTTTATGTCGCCGTATTTTCAGCGGCCGATCGAGTTTGGCGTGGATATTGTCGTGCACTCGACCACAAAGTATTTGAACGGCCACTCGGACAGCGTCGGCGGTTTCGTTGCACTCAATGACGAGAAGGACGCCGAGTGGATCGGGTTTGTTCAGAACGGCATCGGAGCGATCTTGTCACCGTTCGATTCGTTTCTTGTGCTTCGCGGTACAAAGACGTTGGCGGTTCGAATGGAAGCTCACGATAAGAATGGCCGCGTCGTGGCCAATTTCCTTGCGGAGCACCCGCGTGTTGAAAAGGTCTACTATCCGGGCCTCGTTTCGCATCCGCAGCATGAGCTTGCCAAACGCCAGCAGACAGGCTTTGGCGGGATGGTCTCATTCGAAACAGGTTCGCTCCACAACGCCCGCAAGGTGCTCGAAGGCGTAAAATTGTGTACATTAGGCGAGAGCCTCGGCGGTGTCGAATCTTTGATCTCGCACCCTGCATCGATGACGCACGCATCCGTTCCGGCCGAGACACGTGATAAACTAGGCATTACCGACGGCCTTGTCCGTATCTCTGTCGGTATTGAGGATGTCGAGGATATTCTTGAAGACTTGGATCAGGCTCTAAGCTAAGTGAGCCGGACTTAGCGTCGTTGGATTTTGATTTTGACTCAAGACTCTATAAACTTTTGACTTATTCATTATGTCCACTGTTGAGATACACGCCGTTTCGCATATCGGCCGGATTCGTAAAGGTAATGAGGACAACTACCTCTTGCTGGATATTGCGCGCGAAAAGGCATGGACGAGTTCGCAGGCCGACGGCGAATTTGTTATCGAGTCGCAAACGTTTGAGGTAAGCGCCCACGGTTCGGTGATGGCTGTCTCGGACGGAATGGGCGGAGCACTCGCCGGCGAGGTCGCGAGTACGATGGCCGTTGAGACCGTTAGTGAAAAGCTGCTCGATGCGCCGTCCGACGATACACTTACGCCCGAAGAACAAGACCACTATCTCATCAGCCGCCTCTACGACGCGACCGTGTTTGCCAATTACCTGATCCACACGCAGGGACGCACCGATTCGCAGTTTCAGGGAATGGGAGCGACATTTACCGGCATCTGCGTCACACCGCAGTTTGCCGATATCATCCAGGTCGGCGACAGCCGTGCTTACTTAGTGAGAAACGGACGTATCTACCAAGTCACCAAAGACCAGTCGCTCGTCCAGCAGCTTATCGACGCACAACAGATCTCTGCCGAAGAGGCCGAAACCCACACACTCAAAAACGTCATCCTGCAGGCGCTCGGTGCGCAGAATGAGATCTATCCCGTCTCGGCCCGCGTAGCTCCGTGCAAAGACGATGTCTTTCTGCTTTGCAGCGACGGGCTTTCGAACAAAATGAGCGCGACCGAAATGCAACAGATCGTGCTCGACAATTTAGATCAGCTCGAAAATGCCTGTGCCGAACTGGTCAAGCTCGCCAACGCCAACGGCGGCGAAGACAACATAACCGTCATCCTCTCAAAATTTAAGGGCGATGATCTCCCCGACCCGACCGACGAAGCCGTCAAGCTAGAACTCATCGATCTCGGCGGAATTCACGATACGGCAGATCAAGAGGTCAGCACTGAAGATACTACGGAAATAATATAGGTTGATGGGTTAGCTCTCTTGACGCCACTCAGGAAATTCGTTTATCACTCGACGAACGTATATCGACGAGCCCTTTACCTCGACAACCTCTACCTTTTCGCCCACCATCAATCTCGTTTCGTCATCGATCGGATATGCGGTCCATGTCGAGCCAAAGACTTTTACAGCTCCTTCATTTAGCGCACCTTGGCTTGCGGTGGAAACTGTGCCGATCTTGCCCGGAAGCGAATCGACACCCGTCTTAAAGCGATCGCCATCGGCATGCGAAAAATAGTTTGCCAAGATCGTCCGCGACATCACGGTCATTGCCACCGAAACGGCGGCGAAGACAAGGAACTGAAGCAAAAAACCACCACCGAGCAGCCCTACAACTGCGGCCGCTATGGCTGCTATGCCAAACCACAACAGCACAAAGCCCAACGTAAACACCTCAGCGACGATCAACCCTACGCCGAGCACTAGCCATAATATCCACGCGTACTGTTCCATATCGAAAGTAAGGCTTCGCGCCTAAAATCATAGTATACGCTTTTTTGAAACCACGCGGCTTGGGTGTTAATCTCTAAAATGCGTGCTGGGGTGGCGGAATTGGTAGACGCCCAGGACTTAAAATCCTGTGCCTTTAGGGGCGTACGGGTTCGATTCCCGTCCCCAGTACCATTGTTTTGAGATGACTAATGCGTCCGGATGCAGTAGTTACGTTTACATAGAGATACTTAATTCCACACCTAACGGCCACTATTAAGCTTCAGCCTAACGCGAAGCAGTTCGGCGACGCTCCATGCCTGGGCTGGGGCGCCGCGCGGGCTGTGCGGTGCATCGGCGTCGAATATCTCTGATATTTGCCCAACCATCGCTTCGCCGAGGTGAGTCCGTAACCCAGAGATCATCTCGGCGATCCGGCGTTCGGCCATTGCATCTCTCGAGTGAGTCCGGCGATAGGCGTCGACGAACGGGCCGATCAGCCAGGCCCAAACCGTACCCTGATGATATGCAGCGTCGCGTTCGACGGGCGAGCCTTTGTAGATCGGCACATAACCCGGGTCGCGCGGCGAGAGCGATCTCAGACCGAATGGCGTTAGAAGCTCGGCCTCAACCTTATCGACTACCTTTCGTGAACGCGCGGCATCGACCATCGTGTGCGTGAGACTGACAGCAAATATCTGATTCGGCCTTATTGACGCGTCTTTTTGATCGACATCGATGACATCGTAGAGGCAAGAGTCGTCTGCGTTCCAAAACTGATCGCGAAAGCTCGATTTTGCCTTCGCCGCCATGGAACGATACATTTTCTGCCTTTTTGTGTCGGCAAATTCCTTCGCCAGATCAGCCATAACGCACAGAGCGTTGTACCACAAGGCCTGTATCTCCACGGCCTTGCCGGTTCGCGGCGTAACGACCCAATCGCCGATCTTGGCGTCCATCCACGTGAGTTGAACGCCGGACTCCCCTGCGTAGAGCAAACCGTCATCGTCGGCCCGAATGGCGTAACGCGTGCCTCGCACGTGCCACTCGATGATATCGACAAGCTTTTCATAGAGCGTTTCACGGACAAATTGAATATCACGAGTTTTCGCAACGAACGCACGGATCGCCTCGAAATACCAAAGCGTCGCATCTACCGTGTTGTACTCGGGCGTCTCGCCGGCGTCGGGAAAGCGGTTTGGCAGCATGCCATCGGAAATGTGCCTAGAAGACTCGGTGAGAATACTCTTTGCGATATCGGGACGATTGGTCGCGAGCGTCAGCCCCGGAAGAGCTATCATCGTGTCGCGTCCCCAATCGGAAAACCAGTGATACCCTGCGATCACGGTCTTGCCGGTACCGCGCGAGACGATAAATTGATCCGCCGCGAGTACGAGCGGCCAGAGCGATTCGTCGTCGGTCTCGGAGCGGACAACGAGATCGGCCCGGCGTTTGATCTCGCTCTTTTTAAGGTTCGCAGCATCGGAAACAATTCGCGCCTCGGTAGATGCGATAACCGTCGCGGTTGTCGCAAGGTTAAAGACGAGGCTGAACGGCTGATAAAGATCTTCCTGAAAATCAAAACCGCGTTCCCGCTCGATAGCGTATTCGAGATCGCGATACCAGTATCCCTGCTGCTCAACGGTCTCGGCATTGTGCGCGAGATAGAGCCGCGGCATTTCGGGATATGGCTCGATCGAAACGACACCGTCGGCCGTCTGATATTCACCGTCAATTTCGCCGTCCTCATGATGCCGCAAATGATGATGATCGCGAAATGCGACGAGCGGCTTGATCTCCAGAACGGGCCGCGCAATTTGCATCGAGAGATCGTCCTTGAGCTTCCATTGGACGACGGTCGTATTCTCGCCGTGCGGCATAAATAACGATCTTTCGATCTCAATCCCGGCCGCCTCGAATGTCCATACCGGAAACGGATCGAGGCGGAATCGGGTCAGATACTTATAACCTTCAGGGTGGATCGTGCCGGGATATTGATTGGACGAAAGGTCAAATCGTGCCCCGCTGACGATGAGCGTTTCCTCAAATTTTGAAAGCATAACCACGCGACCGAGCGGCGGACGCGTCGCTGCGACCAGCAGACCATGATAGCGTCGAGTATTTGCCCCCGCGACCGTCGCCGATGCATAACCGCCGATGCCATTCGTCTCGATCCACTCTCGCGAAAACGCGCCGTCGATCGTGCTACAGATCTTCGAGTCAAGATTGATCATCTACGACTATTCTCTGCTTTGGCCGTCTAGATTGGCAACCAAACCAATGCCGTTCGCGAAATGAGGGACATGAGGCACCCCGGTTGGTGGTACGATTGTTGCACTTAGAGTAGCGGGGTGACTGTTATGAAAATTGTACAATTTGTTTCTGCTGTCCTATTCGTGTCCGTCGCGGCCATTGGTGCCTTTGGACAAAATCAACGCACGCTGGCCCAGGCGGAAAAGGTTTCGGGCGATAAATTTACCTTTACCGCGAAAACGCCAAAAGGGGCGAATGTATATGGTGCCAAAAAGCCATCGGCAGATTCGCTCAAGGCTATCGACAAAGGGCTCACGGATCTGTTTGCTGTAGCACGCAAGAATAACTACCGCAGCCGCCTGAATTTCTCTGATTACACTATTTACATAGGCAAAGCCGATCGTGCGAATGATGGTGACGGGAACTATTCGCCAGCTATTTCCATCGGTTCCGCACAGTATGCCGGGACGGTTTTTGATAAGGGCGGATATATCTACGTCGCCGGAATGGTGCTGTCGAATGAGCCGTGTGCCTTTCTGGTGCCTGAACATACAAAGAATTTCAATGGCCTTTCTGATTACGTTCGCTACGAAGGCGAGCACCTCGTTCTCTATCACAACGATCGCCGCCGGTATTCTGCCACCGCTGATCACAGCAAGGGCGGGTCGCATCCAATACTCCAGTAGTCAGTTGTCGGTTGTCAGTGAAAGAGTTGGGCTCTTCGGGCGATTGTAACCAACCAATTCGTGCATTCGATAGACCATACGGTTATTTGTTGATTCCCTCATAAACTATTTTCTCGCCACAAAGGGTGCTTTTTCACGTTTCGCCGCATCATACGGTTATTGGCACGCTCATTGCAATTAACATCGCGACAGCCTGCAAGGGTCGCGTAGAGGACGGAGGGCTTATATGCGACGATTTGCACAGCCCGCGAAGTTTGCGGCTCTGGTGGTTTTGATCTTTGCAAATTCAACATTGGTGTTAAGGGCACAGGACGATTCGATATATCGTTTGCCGGCCGGGACCAAGATCCGCGTACGGATGGACGCCGAGATCAACTCTCGTGTGGCCAGCGTAAATGACACCTTCCTGGCGTATGTGGTTAAGCCCGTGAAGCGACGCGATGTGATCGTCGTCCCTGAGGAAGCTATCGTCGAGGGTCGGGTAACAAAAGTTACGCCTGCCTCGGGTGGCAGCGAAAGCGGACAGATCGAGGTGGTTTTCGAATCGCTGAAATTCGCTAACTCTACGCGCCAGATAGATGGCGTCGCCATAAAGCCATTTCGAGCGGTCTCGTCGCATACGTTTAGTATCTTGAGTATTCTCGGCGGAGCGGCCGCCGGAGCTTTGGTCGGATCGGCGAATTCACCAACCGGTGCATTGATCGGAGCCGGAATAGGTGCCGGTGCAGGAACGGGAGCAGCGATGCTGAGAAAGGGCAAGGACGTAAAGATCCGTCGCGGCGAAGAGTTTGAGATAGAGCTCAAAAAAGACGTGATACTGCCCGTGTTGGATTACTAAAAAAGTTTAAGTTTGGCCGTTGGCGAGAACCATGGCCATATTGAGAAAACCCGGCGTGAAGGGGAGAGCACGCCGGGTTTTTTCATTTTCTCCTAGCTCACCTCCTTATGAAGGAGGGGTGGCAGTCCCCGACGTTTGGGGACTGACGGGGTGGTTCTCTCCGCCGCCACCAAGAACCCAGTCGCTATCGCTCCCGGTTCTGACCTTTTTTCGCTGCAGAAACCATTGCCTTGATCTCATTGGCCAATGTCGGTGCGTGATATGGAATCCCGTTTGTGATCGTCCATTCGATGCCGCCGGTTTTTACTGTTTTGCCGTCGCGGATCTCTTCTACTCCTAGTGGCGAGAGGACTTTGAAATTTTCCAGCGGGTTGCCGTTGACGACGATGAGGTCGGCTTTGTAGCCTACGCGGATGCGTCCCAGAGAGTCTTCTTTGCCGAGGATCTTGGCTCCGTTTGAGGTGGCGTGCTGGATGACCTTGAGCGGGTGAAAGCCGGCTTCCTGGTGGAGTTCGAGTTCGCGGAGCAGGCCGAAGCCGTACATTTGGTAGATGAAACCGGCATCTTCGCCCGTGCCGATCACGCCGCCTTTCATTTCGAAATCGTAAACGGCCTTCATCCAAATGCGGTAGTTCTCTTTCCAGAAAGTCTCGTCCGTCGAGCTCCAGCCGATGAAGTACGAACCGTGATTGGCCGGATTTGGTTTGAAATATTCTTCGAGGACCGGATGCAGATATTCGGCAAATGCCGGATTGGTCTGGGCACGCTGTAGGTCGCGTGACGCCTCGTAGATAACAAGTGTCGGGTCCCAAGCCACGCCCGCATCGGCCATTCCCTGGAGAACTTTGTCGAGCTTTGCCGGATCTGCCTCACGCCACAGGCGTCCGGCGTAGCGAAATCTATCTACCTCATTATTGTAGTTATATCCGGCCGGGAAATTCTGTCGCCCGCTCTCGATCGCCGCGTCGGGGATGCCGTACCAATGCTCGATGCTGGTCGTTCCGCCTTTGATGTCGTCCCAGGCGTTCGTCTCCTCGACACCGACGTGGTGCATGACACGCATTCCCTGCTTTTTCGCTTCGTCCATCATCACGGCCATCAGGTCGCGATCCATCGTGTAGAGCTTGATACCGTCATATCCGGCAGCTTTGAGTTCGCGAACGCGCCCACGAACCTGCTCGGCGGTGTTATTGTTCGGGCCGGGAAAGCCGCCGTATGGGAAAATTCTAGGCCCGACGAGTGTACCGGCGTTTATACGCTTGCTATATTCCAGGATCTTCGGATTTGCCCATGCATCGCGAACGGTCGTGATGCCGCACGCAAGCCACATCTTCGTGACGTACTCGACCGGCATCGGCACGCCGCCACGTTCGTCCTGCGTGTGTCCGTGCAGATTGATCAGCCCCGGCAAAACATATTTGCCAGTCGCGTCGATCTCAAGCTCGCCCTTCTCTGGTCGCCTCGCGGTTCCTTCTTTGACCGCAACCGGATCGAGGCTCGCGATCTGCGTGATGATGTCGTTCTCCAAAACAATATCAAACGGCCCCGCCGCCGGCTTGCCGCTGCCATCGACAACCATCGCGTTGCGAACGACGATGCGCTTTAGGCGTTTGCCGGAAAAAGAAGCAGGTGCAGCCTGTCCAAGAGCCATCGAACTCATCAGTGACACCAAGACAGAAACCGTAACAAATGCGCGAAATCTCATATTTTTCATAATCTTTGACAACAAGTTTGCGGGAACCTATCACGAATAATAAAATAGTTTCTTTAATAAAACACGCATAGATTTAACTATCTTGGAGAGAATAAAATAATGGCTATTGGAAGAAGCAAAGTTACGGTTGTCGGTGCGGGAAATGTCGGTGCGACGGCGGCCCATTGGATCGCGAGCAAAGAGCTTGCGGATGTCGTTTTGGTTGATATCGTCGAGGGTACGCCGCAGGGCAAATGTCTTGATCTGGCTCAGGCCGCTCCGATCGACGGTTTTGACGTAAAGCTCGTCGGTGCAAACGGCTACGAGGAAACGGCGAATTCCGACGTCGTCATCATCACGGCCGGTTTGCCGCGCAAACCCGGTATGAGCCGCGACGATCTGCTTAAGACAAACTCGGATATAGTCGGCTCGGTGACCGATCAGGTCGCTAAATATTCGCCGAACTCGATCATCATCGTCGTCTCGAACCCGCTCGACGCGATGGCACAGGTCGCTTTTCGCCGGTCGGGTTTCCCCAAGAACCGCGTGATGGGAATGGCCGGTGTCCTTGACAGTGCACGTATGCGGTGCTTCGTCGCCGAGGAACTCGATGTGTCGGTCGAGAATGTTACCTGCTTTGTCCTCGGTGGACACGGCGACACGATGGTTCCGTTGCCGCGTTATTCGACCGTAGCCGGTATCCCGATCACCGAATTGATCGCGAAAGACAAGCTCGACGCTATACTCACACGCACCGCAAACGGCGGAGCCGAGATCGTCGGTTTGCTCAAAACCGGTTCGGCGTATTACGCACCGTCACTTGGAGCAGTCGAGATGACGGAAGCGATCCTCAAAGACAAAAAGAAAATTCTCCCGTGTGCCGTCTTTCTTGAGGGCGAATACGGCGTCAGCAATCTCTTCGTCGGCGTCCCCGTAAAGCTTGGCAAGAACGGCATCGAGCAGATCATCGAGATCAGCCTCACCAACGACGAACGCACTGCCCTGCACAAGAGCGCCGCCGCCGTCCAGGAATTGGTCGATATTCTCAATATCTAACGGAGCGTGGACAATCATGTCCGAATATTAAAAGGCCGCGGCTCCCCGCGGCCTTTCCCTCTTCACATTCCACCTCTGACCTTTGATGCTGACACCTCGCCGTTGGAGCGCTACGACGTGACCCAGGTCGCGAAATCCAGCCACAGCGGTGTTGACGAAAGAGGAAGCCGCAGCCACATTGCGCCAACAAGAAAAACAGCGCCCAGAAGGAACACTTTATTTAGTTTCCCGGTCCGCCATGTGTCGAGCGTAACAAAGGCAATTGCCAACAGCGTCGGGACACCATAAAACCATAGCGGCCCGAAACTATCGGTCATTCCGCCAGGAAATCGTCCGATCGCGGGCGGAAGCAGGGTGAGCATCGTCAACAAGATTAGTCTCTTGTGAGCAGGCGAGTTCTTTCGGTAATAGACGGCGGCGGTAAACAGGACCGCAAATACCAACAGGTCACCAAACGGGACGATCATGAACCTGAGCGGCGGAACGTTTGCAGGGGCCGAGGCTGTACCGTACTTCGCGGCGGCGATCGTCAGGAACAGGCCAGTGACCACCAGCAACAGCGCTATGAAGACGCCGAGGATACCCAGTTTCTGATGGGCCTTTATCCGTTTCGACGAAACAAAATAGACCTGAGTGACAAAGAGAGCGACCCAGGCGGCCATTACAAACCCATGGGCCCAGATGATGGCACGTGCAATCGGCGGTGTATTGAAAAGCGGCTTCAGATAGAACGTCGGGCCAAAGCCCACCAGCACGGCTATGACAAACAGCGCGGCAAATGCCGCAAAAAACCGATGCTCGAAATTACGGTTCGGCTTAATACCGGCACGCGAAATGCTGTCGACCGGTAGGTCATTGATCGCCATAAAAGTCACCTTCTTTGTTGGGTTTATTAGAACTCGCAAGAATGATATCACGGACCGTAAATGCCGTCATTTGGCGAAATCATCTAGTATGAATTCCCGGTTTGAAAGACGGGAGCGTCTTCAATACTGCGTACAGGATCCTAAAAAGTGGGGCAGCGTTCTCTGACTCGTTCAATCTGACCGGTTCGGTCATTCAGACTGACCGAAAACCACGCCACGCGGCTGCGGCACGGTCTCTCTAACCTCTTTTATTGCTTTATTTAACCTTTTGGCACACGTCTTGTATATAGATGGCCGACGGCATGTGTGCCGAAAATTCTGTCCCCCGACTCTTGAGGAGCGATAAAGTTATGAAGATTCAAACATTTGGTTTTACGACGACGAGACGGTTCGCAGCGATTGCGATACTCGCATCGTTTATTCTCTCAAATGCGTTTGCTGTGGAGGCACTGCGTGGAAACAAGAGTAATGTTCCCGTTGTCTCGACCGTGACCGCGAAATATACCACCGATCTTACGAAGCTTGGCCGTGAAGGAAGAATTCGTGAGACGCTAAGCTTTGAAGCTGAGACCACACGGCTCCTCAAAGTGTTGGCTGAAGGTGGTGTTCGCCAGCCGGTCGTCGTTGACGAGGACATAGCGGTTCAGGAGCAGGTGGTCGAACAGGCCGCATTTCGCATCGCTAAAGGAACCGCACCCGCAGCTCTCGCCACTCGCTCGATCCTCAAGATCGAGACCGACAGCCTTTTTTCAAACGCGCGTAACAAGGACGAGGTCGCGTTGATAGTTGATTCGATCATTGCCGACGCAGTTGCGTCGAAAGGACAGACGATCCTCTTTGTCAACGAGCTGACCAATCTCGTCGGTTCGACCGCCGTAAACAATAATCTCTTTTCGGCGATAGCTGAAGGACGCCTTGTCATAATCGGCGGCAGCTCGGCCGCCGCTTATGACGAGCGCATCGAGTCGCAGCCGGAGATCGCCGCGTTTTTCGCCGGCATTGTGGTAACGGATCGAAAAAATGCCGTTGCAGCAAACGACGTTCGTTCGAATAAGAACGACAGCGAATATCGCGGCGACAATGTTTCGCCCGACCTACGCGAGATGATGGCGGAAGACCCGAGCGGCAACACTCGCGTCGATACCATCATTCAGGCAAAGGACGCCGAAAACGCGGCTCTTCGCTCGATTCTGACTGACGGCGAGGCACGCGTTTCGGATCGAATCGGCAATAGCGATACGCTCGTCGTCAACCTTCCGCTTTCCACACTCAACAGCCTCTCGACCAGCGGAACGATCAACTACATTTCGCCCGATAGGCCGACTCAGTCAACAGGCCATATCGAAGACACGACCGGTGCGACTCAGATGCGAACCAGTTCGAATGGTGGATGTGCAAATGGTTTCTCAAACTGCAACGGCACAGGTGTCGGTATCGCGATCGTCGATTCCGGTATCTACTCCGCCGCAAAGGCATTTAAGAAAGACGACGGCACTACCACGAACATTGCTGCCAGCGTGAACTTTACCACCGATGCCGATGCTAATGACGGCTACGGACACGGGACCCACGTTGCCGGCCTCGCCGCCGGAAACTCCGGCAAAAACAGCGGTGCTTACAAAGGCATCGCACCAGACGCCAACCTCATCAGCGTGAAGGTGCTCAACAACAACGGCACGGGTCAATCGTCTTGGCTGCTCAACGGCTTGAACTGGATCCTGACCAACCGGACAACCCACAACATCAAAGTCGTCAATATGAGCCTCGGCACGACCGCTTTCGATACCTATACCAACGATCCGCTTTGCCTTAAGGTCAAAGAACTCGTAAACGCGGGCATCGTCGTCGTGGCGTCGGCTGGCAACCGCGGCAAAAACTCAGTGGGCCAGAAAGTTTATGGAACGATCGCCTCGCCGGGCAACAGCCCTTATGCGATAACGGTCGGAGCGACAAATTCGTTAGGAACCGCGTCACGTTCGGATGACGTAATGGCGACATACAGCTCGCACGGGCCGACGCGTAGTTTCTTTACGACCACGACGGGAACAAGAGTCTATGACAACCTGATCAAACCGGACCTGGTCGCGCCAGGCAACAAACTCGTTTCGGCCAAATCGCCGAATAACAAGCTGGTGACCGTTAACCCGTTGCTTGCTCAGGACACGACGAACGGCACTGATTCGTATATGTATATGAGCGGAACGTCGATGGCCGCTCCGGTGGTCGCAGGTGCAGTTGCAATGCTGTTGGAAATCAACCCGAACCTAACGCCTGGAATGGTCCGCATGATCCTGCAGTATTCGGCGCAACCGATCAGCGGCATCAACGGCTTCGAACAGGGTGCCGGTCAGCTAAACATCGACGGTGCAATGAAGATCGCGAGATCGCTGCGTACCGACGTCGATTTCCAGACGCTCGCCAAAGGCACGACGACTGTTCCGTCCGGCTGGGTCATGCCGACAACTACTTCGACGGTCGGCGGCACCACCTTCCCGTGGGCCCAATTCGTTACCGGCAAATTCACGCTGCTTACGGGTTCGAGTCTCGTGTCGAAGTTCCAGACGGTTTACAAGCGTGAATATATAGTCGGCCAGGGGGTCAATTTCGGTAGCGGAGCATTCTCGCTCAACACCGGAACCTACTTCACGACCGGCCTGACGATCAACAGAAATGTCAACACCAGCAACGGTGCGGCATTTGGTGCGGGTTCAACATATTTATCGTACGGCGTTCTTGTGGGTGACGGTGTACTTGTCGGTGACGGTGTTCTCGTTGGCGACAGCTCTATCTTATCCAACGGTGTACTAGTCGGTGACGGTGTACTAGTCGGCGACGGTGTGCTTGTTGGTGACGGTGTACTCGTCGGTGACAGCTTTCTCTTAGGAGATGATACGCCGGGAATGCAGTAAGGTAGCAAATAAATGTAATAAGGAGGATAAACAAAATGCTACATCCAACTACTGCAATGATAAACGAAACACCGCGATACGAGATCGCACCGCATCTGATGGTCGCTCCGGATCTGACGAGAGTCAGCGAACTGCGACACGAAGACACTAAGGAAGTTCTGAATTTCCTCACCGTCAGGCCGGTTCACACCGTCGTGATGACAAGCTGGATCACAGACAACGGTATCGTGAGCGAGCTAAACAGAGGCAAATTCTACGGCTACCGGAATGTATCCGGCAGGCTCGAAGGCGTTGCCTTAATCGGACACTCGACGCTTGTCGAAGCCCGCTCGGATAAGGCGCTCAAGGCTCTGGCAATCACAGCCAGAACGGCGGAAACGTCGATCCACTTGATAATGTCGAGCGGAAATGACGCCGAGAGGTTTCATCTACACATGACAGACGGGCTGACTGAGCCTCGCCTGACCTGCACCGAAGCATTGTTCGAGATCGCGTTTCCATTCGCTGTTCAGAAAAGCGAATGGCAGCTTGAGAATGCCAGAATGGAGCATCTGCTGCCGGTCGCTGAGGCCCAGGCCGAGGTTGCCTTTATGGAATCGGGCGTCGATCCGATGGTCAAAGACCGCGACGGGTTTCTCAAGCGTGTCGCCCGACGGATCGAGCAAAAACGGGTATTCGTCGTAACCGACGGCGACCAGCTTGTCTTCAAGGCCGACATCATCGCCGAGACCGAAGATGTTATCTATCTCGAAGGTGTTTATGTCAACGAGAAGTACCGCGGCCGCAACGTCGGCAGCGAGTGTCTCTCCGTGTTGTCTCTCGAACTGTTAAACCGTACCGAGAACATCTGCCTGCTTAGCAACGTCGATTTTGAAGGCGCACACAAAAGCTTTTTCAAAGCAGGTTACAAAAACACCGACGTCTGCACGACGTTGTTTGTTTAACGAAAGGTCGATGGCACCTAAGGCTTGTCTTACCGGCACGCTCGACTTTCTTTCTACACTTCAGTTTGCTGCTCTAAACCCTCAGCATCTTGCCTATTATCCGCCAAAAAAGGTCAAGCTTTCGAGCTTGGCCTTTTCGCGGTCATGACAAACGATTGTCACCAAAAAGCGAGGGCTGCAGCTCCCATTCCGCAACCCTCTATTTTAGAGCCAAGCCTTCTGGCGAAGACTGGCGGCTCTAAAACGTTATAAACATATCACAGATCACGGCGTCGTCACGACCGTGTAGATCGGCGAGTAGTTGCCGACCGGTTCATTTTTGGTCAAAAGTATGCCGCGATATTGGCGCGACTCGGGGTCGCCCGGCGGCACGTTTCAAACACTATTTGGCGACAACACACCGTGTATGCAGCCCGCTCCTTAATAGCCCAGGCTGATCAGCCTAACCGCTGTATCGGCAAAGAGGTCGCCTGAAAGGGCGGCCTCGTTTTATCTTTAATCGTCCGGGGCTTAAGCATTGAATACCGTTCTTTGTTAACGAAAAAATCGCTGGACAAATATGTTAACAAGCCTGATAATAAGGAAGGTTACTCCCTGCCTTCTTTCTTTTGAATCCGTAGTTTTTGAAACATTCCCATTCCACGCACTAAAGTAAAGAGAGGAAATTTGATCTGTTTTCTGCGTCGCGGCTTAAGTTGCCGCTGGTTGCTCGCGACACATAAAGGCAATGGATAGGACCAAAAACTCAGACCGATATATGATCACGGTGATAGTCGCCGGCTTGGTGAGCGTTTTTGTCGCGCTCGCCAATATCGATCTTGCTCGAGCGGATGCCTATCTGCTTTTGCTTAGCGTCTTTACAATCGCGGTCGGCTCGCGGATCACTGTCCAGATACCGCGCTTCAACTCGTACATATCTGTTTCCGACATTTTCATTTTCCTGACTCTGCTCACCTACGGCGGCGAATTTGCGATCTTACTCGCTGCGGTCGAGGCATTTGCCTCTGCGTGGCGTTTTTGCAATCGAAATATCACAATATTCTTCAACGCGGCGACGATGGCGGTTTCAACGACTGTAGTAGTCCTGGTGTTGAGATTCTCGGGATTGTACGCCGAGAGTCAATTCGATGGGCGGGTTTTCTTTCAGACAAATCCCATTATCGCTCTTTCCATTATCGCCATAGTGCAGTTCCTCGTGAACACGACCCTCGCATCTGCTCAAAGATCCCTCAAAGAGGAAATCCCTTTCTGGGAAACGTGGAAGACAAAATACATTTGGACATTCTTCTCATATTTTGTCGGCGCGGCGGGTGCCGGGCTTCTTGTTCAGATGGCCGGTTACCTGGGTTTCGGAATTGTTGTCGCAACGCTTCCGGTGATTTTCTTCGTCTTTTTTTCCTACAGGATGTATCTGAAGAACGTCGAGATATCGATGCAGCAGGCCGAGCAAGCCGAGCAGTACGCCAAAATTCTCGAAACCCAATCGGACGCACTGCGCGAATCTGAAGAGCGTTTCCGCAGCGCCTTTGACTACGCTCCTATCGGCATCGGGCTGGTCGCCCCGTCCGGCAATTGGCTCAAGGCCAATCGCGCGCTCACCGAGATCCTCGGCTATTCCGAAGCCGAGCTGCTCGAAACCGACTTTCAAGCCATTACGATGCCCGACGATCTTGGGATAACGCTCGTCAAGGTTCACGAGCTGCTCAGCGGCAAGATCGCAAGCTGGCAGATGGAGCAGCGATATATTCACAAGACTGGTGGCACCGTTTGGACCTCATGGAGCGTATCGGCGGCAAACGATACGAAGTCAAACCAGCCAAATCTGATCTTTCAGATACAAGACATTACCGACAAAAAGAGTGCCGAGGAAAAACTGCAACACGAGGCGACACACGATGCTCTGACCGGACTTCCGAACCGCCCGTTCTTTATGAACCGCCTCGGCGGGGCTCTCGAAAAAGTCCGCAACATTGACGGTTATAAGGTCAGCGTACTCTTTATCGATCTCGACCGGTTCAAGTATGTTAACGACAGTCTCGGCCACCTTATCGGTGACGATCTGCTAAAAGAGATCGCCGTCCGCCTCCGCGACTGCATGCGGCCCTCTGATATAGTCGCTCGTCTCGGCGGTGACGAATTTACCATTCTGGTCGAAGGCAAATACGATATCAGCGAGGTAACCCGCATCGCCGACCGCATTCAGAAAAAGTTTCGCATCCCATTCGACCTTCGCGGGCATGAGGTTTATAGCTCAGCGAGTATCGGAATTCTTCATGCCTCGGACAAACATCTTGCGTCTGAAGACGTTATGCGTGACGCCGACACGGCGATGTATCAGGCAAAACGTGCCGGAAAGGCGCGCCACGAGGTCTTTGACGAAAAGATGCACAAGGCGGCAAAAGAGATCCTCAAGCTCGAAACCGACCTCCGCCGCGCGGTCGAGCGCGAAGAAATTCGCGTCTTCTACCAGCCGATCTATACGCTGGCGACCGGCGAGATCGAGTGCTTTGAATCGCTAGCCCGTTGGCACCATCCGGAACTTGGCGATATATCGCCCTCAAAATTTATCCCTCTGGCCGAAGAGATCGGCCTTATCGACCGTCTGTGTGAACAGGTGCTCACGCGTGCCTGTAGCGAGATCGGCTCGCTAAATGACGAACGTCGTTACGGCGTCAGCGTCAATCTCTCATGTCGTCAATTCAGCCAAACAATGTTGGTGCAAAACATTGAAGACATTCTTCGGCTCACTCAGTTCTCACCCCGGGACCTGAAGTTGGAGATCACCGAATCGGTATTTTTCGAGCACCAGGAACGTGCGATAGCGATGCTCAATCAGCTTCGCGACGGCGGTATTGAGATCAACATCGACGATTTTGGCACGGGCTATTCCAATCTCGGATATCTAAAGAAACTTCCGATCTCGGCACTCAAGATCGACCGCTCGTTCGTTTCTATGATCGACTCGGACGGCAACAACGATGAGATCGTGCGGGCGATCATCAATCTGGCACGTACGCTTAGCCTAAAGGTTGTCGCCGAGGGTATCGAAACGGATACTCAACTCGAACTGCTCAAGGAACTCAACTGCGAGGGCGGCCAGGGATTCCTCTTCGCTGAACCGATGGACTTTGAAAGCCTGTGTGAGTTTCTCGGTCGCGATCGCATGCCTTTGATACCGGCCGGAAGCTTTGACGACATCCAGACTGCGACGTTGATCCAATAGATCGATTACTTATACGTTTGACGAAAACGAGCCGACGGTAAACAATTGTTCGTAGAAGAACATGTACCGTCGGCCTAAATTTTTGGAGATACTGCTCGACATCCGTCGTGAGATGGCGGCCGAGGCCGACTATGATGTCGAACTGTTTGCCGAATTGGCCCGCTCAGGCAAGCGGAGCGAGCCACGCGTGCGAACCGTTTCGCGTTCGGCCGACGAACCGTTCGACGGCCCGGTGCAGGCACGAAACCGCTCTGTCCTTCGCCGTCCGATCTCTAAGAAATAGCCCTTTTCGATGATTCGTTACCTGATCTCATGTTTGCTTGTGATCGTGGCTATCGTGGCCGCAGCGAGTATCTTTTTTCCTGATTATTGGGTTCACCGCTATGACGAGCTGGTCGCGCGACAGTCCCGTGTTTATCGGCTCGATGAGAAACTCGTCTGGAGCCTGATCTACGAAGAGACCTATTTTCGAGCCTGGAAGATCGGTGCTGACGCTGAGGTCGGACTGATGCAGGTGCCGCCGACCGTTGCACGCGAATGGGCGAAGGAAACCGGTTTCAAGGAATTTGAGAAGCAGACGGCTGAGAACGTGAATGAGTTTCTCGCCGATCCCGAACGCAACATTCAGGCTGGCTGTTGGTATCTCGAGAAGATCCGCGAACCATACCGCGGCCGTCCGGCAGAAACGGCGATGACGTTGGCCGCCTACAACGCCGGCCCGAGCCGCGTCGAAGAGTGGACGAAGGACACGGATGCGACGACTCTCGCAGAGGCGGATTTCGTTTCACGCATCGCTATCGCCTCGACGCAAAACTACGTCACCTCGATCCTCGCTCGCTACCGGGCCCAGCAAAGCATCCCAAAATGAAGATTCTCGCGGCCCGTTACGTCTTGCCGATCTCGGCTCCACCGATCGACGATGGTGCGGTCGCCATCGATGGTGAGCTGATCGTCGCAGTTGGCACACGAGAGTCTGTAACCGCTCAGTTCCCTGCCGCTGAATTTGAAGATTTCGGTCTCGCTGCGATTCTGCCTGGTTTTGTAAACTGCCACTCGCATCTTGAGATCACCGGAATGCGCAATCAGCTCGACGACGTCGAACACGATTTTCGTTCGTGGCTGCTTAAGCTAAACGGTTTGCGTGCGGAGCTTTCCGACGAAGACATCATCGCATCCGCAGTAGCCGGTGCGGTGGAAGGTGCTCGTGCGGGCGTGACGTGTTTTGGTGATATCGGGCGAATGGGACACGCGGGAGTCGCGGCTTTGAAGCAGGTCGGGCTTCGCGGAGTCGTGTTTCAGGAAACCGAATTCTCGCCTGATAACAGCACCGCTGACGAAGCTTTTCTGGCACTTGCGACCAAGTATGAGAAGCTTCGCGAAGAAGAAACGGATCTTGTAAAGATAGGCATCTCGCCGCATTCGCCGTACACGGTCGGCTCGCGGCTCTTCGAGTTGATCGCCCAATACGCGATCCTCAACCGCGTGCCGCTCTCGATCCACGCTGCCGAGTCGGCAGACGAGACCGAGTTGCTGATGCACGGCACCGGACTCTTTCGCGATCTCTACGAACGCTTCGACCTCGAATGGCACAGCCCGCACTGCACGCCGATCGAATATCTCGAACGCCTCGGCGTCCTGTCGACCAAACCGCTCCTCGCGCACTGCATCGCAGTGTCCGCGAGTGATATTCAAAAGATCGAATCCTACGGAGCAAAGATCGCCCACTGCCCAAAATCCAACGCCAAATTCGGCCACGGCTACGCTCCGTTCGAAGCCTTCCTCGACGCCAACATCACCGTCGGCCTCGGCAGCGACTCCGTCGCCAGCAACAACGTCTGCGATCTGCTGGAAGAATCGCGCTTCGCCCTGCTCGCCGCCCGCAACCGCGAAGGCTCACAACGCTTCATCACCCCAAAAGAAGCCCTTGAAACCGCCACGCTAGGCGGCGCCAAAGCCCTCGGCCTAGACCACCTCATCGGTACGCTCGATGTCGGCAAACAAGCCGACATCGCGGTCATCTCGCTCGATCGCAATCCGAACACGTCAGCTACAGACATCAATGCCGCGATAGTATTCGCCTCTAGTGCCTCCGATATCGAAATGGCGATGGTTGCCGGTCGAGAACTAATTCGTAATTCACAATTTGTAATTGATTTTATGGGGGCAAAATCCCAAAAACAATCAATTACGAATTAGGAATTTACAATTACGAATTTTCTGGGTCATTTGACCTGCGGAACCTCATACTCCGGCTTCGACGCTCCCAATAGCCATTTATCAAACCAGCCGACAATATGCTGCAATCGCTCGATGCGGTGCCAGGGTTGGCCGGAGCGGGAGAGTTCGTGGCCTTCGTTGGGGAAGCGGACCATTACGGTAGGGACTTTGCGGTATTTTAGGGCACGGAAAAGCTCTTCGCCGCCGGCGGTTGGCGGGGTGCGATAGTCGGCTTCGCCGAGGATGAACATCATCGGCGTTTGGATCTTGGCGACGTGTGTGATCGCAGATCGCTGGCGAAAACCGTCGACATCCTCGAACGGTGCCCCCTTGAACCAGCTTGGCTGAAACTGTGCAAAGTCCGCCGTGTACCACCAGTTCGCCCAATCCGAAATATCACGCTGCGAGACGGCTGCGCCAAATCTGGTCGTTTGCGTGACCGCCCAATTCGTCAATACACCGCCGCCGCTTCCGCCTGTGATGCCGAGCTTCTTCTCGTCAATGTAGCCGCGTTTGATGACCTCATCGACGGCATGCATAAGGTCTTTGTGATCGTCACCGGGATAGTTGTGTTGAATGATATTGCCAAATTCCTGCCCGTAACTCGTTGAGCCGCGTGGGTTTGGATAAACAACAACATACCCTTTCGCCGCCATCCACTGAAATTCGTGGTCAAACACATAACCGTACGCCGCATGCGGACCGCCGTGAATGTTGAGGATCAACGGGTATTTTTTGTTGGGGTCAAAATCAGCCGGTTTCTGCACCCAGGTCTGCACCTTTTTACCGTCAAAGCTCGTGTACCAGACATCGTCGGGCTCGGTAAGGTTGAGTTTCGAGAAAAGCGCGTCGTTAACCTTCGTCAACTGCCTCGCATTTCCGCTCACCCGATCGAGAATATAAAGATCTGAGATCACAGTCGGCGTCGACCGGGTATAAACGATCTTGCCCACGTCTCGCGTCGGCTGGTAAGCAAGCACAGACTGATCGCCTTTGGTGACATCGCTCATCTTACCGGTCGCGGCATCGAACATTCCCAGATTTGCACGGCCCTCTTTTGCGTATCGAACGATGATTCCCTTTCCATCCGCTGTCCAGATCAAACCGCCGCCACCGCCGGCGCGTGGCGGAGCATTGTCACCACCAACACCGCCGCCAATGTCGTAATCGAATGCGGTCGTGAGATTCTTCGGCTGCGCATTTTGAGCCACATCCATTACCCAGAGGTCGGGTTGCGTGTACGAGAGAACGGGCTTTTGAGACGCTGATGCATTGAACGCGAACTTCTTTCCATCTGGGCTTAGCGTTAATCCGCCAACGCCCATGTTTACTTTGGTCAAGAGTGTTGGCGGTCCACCAGAAGACGCTACCGAGTAGATCTCGGTACTCGGAATGTCGTCATAATACGGCTCGAACGTACGGTTTGTCGTGTAGTAGATCTGCGCACCGTCGCGCGACCAGACAAATCCGCCTTCGCTATAGGCGCCGCTCGTCAATTGCTTCGGCTGCGGCTTTTCCTCCGGGCTGCGTGGAGCCGCGATGACCCAGAGGTGATTTGGGTGATTGTTGTCGATATAGCCGCCGCCGTCTGAACGATAAACTGCCCGTGTGATGACACGCACATCTGTTTCGCGGCCATCAGCCGGTGGCGGTGCGGGTCGGCCGCCGCGGGTTAATTCTTCCGGCGTGGCGCTGTTGCCGAAGGTGATCCACTTTCCGTCCGGGGACCAGCGCGGTGCCGAATCGCGAGTCCCGCTCGTCATCCGCCGCGGCTCTTCGCCACCACTCGTCGAGACGGACCAGATCGAGGTGTCGTAGCTCGTCTTCGCGGCGTTCACCGTGATCTTGACAAAGGCAACGGTCGAGCCGTCAGGCGAAACCTGCGGGTCGCCGACCCACGCGAAATCAAAGAGGTCTTTCTCAGTGATCGCCCGTTTCTGGGCCAGAGCGGACACGCCGAGGGCGAGTACAAAAATAACGACGGACAAGCGGACAACGGTTTTACGCATGGGGTCTCCTAATTCGATCTGTTTTTAATGTTCACAAGATTATCAGTAATCGTGACTTGGGGCGACGAAAAAGCCACGAATGCACGAATTTCTCTCAGATCCGATCTTTATTCGTGCATTCGTGGCCATCTTCTTTCTATTGCTCCAGTCCGAGAGCAGTTTCCATCTCGCGCTTCAACTGGGCTGGCGTCCATTCGTTTCCCGCGAAGATCTTGGTGACCTTGCCGTCGGGGCCGATGACTGCGGTTCGCAGGCTGTGGTTTATCTGGGTTTTGTCGTTGGCATCGACCTCGTACCGCAGGCCGAAAAAGTCGGCGATCTTCCGCACCTCGGCATCTTTGCCGACCGCAAGCTGCCACACGCCGAGATCGGTCGCTCCCTTACCCATGTAGCCGAGGCCGTAGGAGCGGAGTTTTTCAGGCGTATCATTTTCTGGGTCAAAGGAGATCGACAACAGAGCGTAACGATTGCGCGGCCCCATTATTTGGTTTAGCTCGTTGGCCAGATCGCTAAAATTCGTCGACATCCGGATGCAGTATTCCGGTAGCGGACACCGTGAGTAGATAAATGTTATCGCAAGCGCCTTTCCGCGAAACTCGCTAAGCGAGATCTGCTTCTTATCCTGATTGGTCAGCTTAAAATCAGGCACATCGCGACCGATCTGGACAAATTTGTCGTTCTCCGGCGGCACATCCTGTCCCGGCATCGCGGCGGCGATAATTCCTATATTCTCGAGCCAATACGGATCTTTCGCAGCATTATCGACGACCAATTCCGCCCGTATCTCAGCTCCGATGGCGAGTTCGTTCCACACCCAATCGGCATGGATCGGAAAATCCATCGCCATCGCCGGCATATAGCCCGCAATCGCTTCGTGATCGATCTTAGCGGTCTTTGCCGCCTTATCGATCGAGACGATCTTGCCCTTGAGTGAATACCGCTCTGCATTCGCCGACGAAGTAGCAGGTTTTTGACAGGAAGAGAGCAGCAAGACCGCTGCGAGATAGACTAGCGTAAAAATTCTCAACATAAAACAGGTGTGTCTGACCGAATAAGCTCTTTCAATTGGCATTGTACATTGCTCAATTGTCCACTGGTAGGAATCCGTCGCAATTTGCGGCAAGCTGGCCAACTGTAACCAATTTACAATATCCCAATTCACAATGGACAATTGTCCGCTCTCGTTAATCATGCCTCAAGCGGCTTTAAATTCTCGTCATACAAGTATTTATACATCCGGTAATTCGCCATCACCTTGTACACGTAATCCTTTGACTGCGTGAACATTATCTCCGGCACGTAACGCTCCGGCTGACTCGAACGCGAGCGGGCGAGCCAGCGTTTCATGTTGTCGTCACCGCCATTATAACTCGCGACGACGGCTTCGGGCTGCTCGGGGAACGTGGCGAAGAGCGACTTTACGTAATGCGCACCGAAAAGGATCGAGTTCGACGGAGAATAGAGATCGTCCTGAGCAAAACCTTTTAGTTCGAGTTCGCCAGCGACGCGCGTCGAGGTCGTCGAGATGAATTGCATCAGCCCACGAGCGGCGGCAAACGATTTTGCGTCCGGCTGAAAACGCGATTCCTGTCGCATGATCGCCAGCATCAAGCGCGGATCGACGCCGCGTTCGACGGACTCGCGGATCAGGTCGTCATGAAACACCGCCGGATACAGAAGACGCAACTGAGCACGCGGCATCAACTCTATCGGATAATCTGAGGCGACCTTTTTCCACGCTGGTTCGATGATCGCGAGGCCGAGATCGGCACGGTCTGCTTTAACGAATAACTCGGCCTGCGTCGGGCTAAATTCGTCGATCGCATCGTCGAATAGGCCGAGTTCCATCAGCCGTTTAGCGGTCGGATCGGCTGCCGACGTTTGGTCTGCATATTTTATCTCGGGCAGATCGACGTACTTTGGTAGCGTTTTTACAGCCGCTCGCATTGTTTGGAGAATGTTCGACCGCACATCGGCGTTCTGGTTAATACGATACAGCGATCTCGCACTCGCAAACTTTGCATCGGCATTTTTCACTGTCCCAACATTGTTCAATGCCGCTTTCTTGCCTGCGAGAACCGGTTTTGCTTCCTCTATTGACGCCATCGCACGCAGACGCTCGGTCGCACGCCAGCCGTAATATTCATTGCGGCCATCGTTGATGGCGAGATAATGATCGATCGCCTCGGCGTAGCGTTTTTGCTGTTCGAGAACGAACGCTTTTAGAAAACTCACTTCAGCCGGGCTCGTGCCGCCGGGGATCGTCGCCCCGCCGAGGTCTTTGAAATTTGCGAGACGTTCGAGCTGAGTGTGCGCCAGCGGCCATTCTTCGCGGGCGATGTGAATGCGAGCTGCGGCAAACACGGCGACTGCCTCGGCGGGCCTGCCGCGAAAGACTTCCTCGGTTTTCGTACACCACTTCAGAGCGTCCTGATCGGAGCCCTGATCGCGTTGGAGATCGACGATGTTCAGGTAGGCTCGGTCGAGTTTCTCGTCAGTCGGAAATTTTTCGATGAAATGTTGATACCGCGTGATGGCCTCCTTCGGCTTACCAACACGGCCGTAAGCGGCGGCGGCCTGGAGCAGGGCGTCCTTTGCTGTCGGGCTTTCGGCATGGCGTTCGAGGACGCGCTCGTACCATTTTAGGGCCTCGACATGATTGCCGGATTGTGAATAGCCGCGTCCGATCTGGAATATTGCGTCCGCCGCATTCGCAGCGAATCTCGCGATGACAGCGTTGTAATGCCGCCTCGCCGCCGGAAAATCGCGGTTAAATTGATAAATGCCCGCACGTCGCAGATGCTCGGCTTCGCTAAGATCTGGCACTCGATCGACAGCCGCGTCTCCGCCATCGAGCCGGTCAAGAGCCGCCGCCGCGGCCTGTGCGTGGTCGTCGGCCTGCGCGGGATTTGGCGTTGTGTTAAGTAGATAGGTGAATATTTGCCGTCCCTTTTCGACATTGCCAAGACCGAGATAAGCTTGGCCGAGCATCGCCAGACGTTCACGCGAATACACCTTTTGAGCCGCTTCGCTTGGCTTTGTGGACGGTGTTCCTGTCCTATCTGTCTTTAGGAAGCTGAGAGCTAGAGCGTAATTGCCAGTCTCGATGCTGTTCTTAACGATCCGGTCGATCGCAGCACTAGACAGCGGATTCTCTGCATTCTCCGCCTCTAACTGTTGCAAAT
>JANPDK010000205.1:0-40366 GCA_031431415.1 Acidobacteriota bacterium
CAAAGCTCGCACGATTAATGCCGAGCGAACGATATGCAACCAGCGATTCCGGTGTGACGGTCGCCGGATTCATCTCCATCGTGATCTCGGCATTGGGCTCGATGTTGAACTTTGAAGTAACGGTCTCTAAGATTTGTTCGAGTTGTTGCGGCATCAATAGCGATGGTGTACCGCCGCCGAGGTAGATGGTGTCAGCCGAATAATTTTGAATTTTGAATTTTGAATTTTGAATTTCCGAGCAAAGCGAGTTGACATACCGCTCGACCGCACCGCTGTCGCGATAAACATCGGTCGCGAAATCGCAGTACGAACAGCGCGATTTGCAGAATGGTATGTGAATATAGACGCCGGCTTTGCCCATGTTTACACTCTAGCGCTCAAGCTTAGACCGAAGCGAATTTGCCCACACGGATTCGAGTTCGGTGATCTTGGATGAAAGGAGGTTTTGACTGTTGACAGAGATATTCAGCGTATCGCCCGTTACCCGACCGAGTTCGAATATCGGACACTCGCCGACGATTTCTTTAACACGAGACTCGTGTTCCGGGGCGAAACTTATGACGATCCGCGACGGTGTTTCACCAAACATCAGTGTTTCAGGCGTCAGTTGCGATTCCTTCAGCGATATCTCAGCACCGATCGCATCACGGCCCAGCGACGAGAAGCTGCACTCGGCGATAGTCACGGCCAATCCGCCGTCGGAGCAGTCGTGGGCGGATTTTATCAGACATTGATCAATAAGTTTTAGGACTGTGTCCTGGACGAGCTTTTCCTGTTCGAGATCGATCGCGGGACAGGCTCCGTTTGCGATTATCTCTTCGGTCGAAAGGCCGAGGATGGTTTGGGCGTATTCGCTTGAGGCAAGATCGTCACGGGTCGCGCCGAGAATCGCGATCAGGTCCCCTTCGGACTTGAAACCATGAGTTACGATCTTACGCGTGTCCTCGATCAGGCCGACCATGCCTATCACTGGCGTAGGCAAAATGCCGCGACCGTCTGTTTCGTTATAGAACGAAACATTGCCTGAAACGACCGGCGTTTCAAATACGTTGCAGGCCTCAGCCAGACCGTCGACGACCTCAGAGAAGCTCCACATAACCTCGGGCCGTTCGGGCGAGGCAAAATTGAGGCAATTGGTAACCGCGATCGGTTTCGCACCGACACACACGACATTGCGGGCGGCCTCAGCGACGGCCAATTTAGCACCTTCACGCGGGTTGATCGCGACGAATTTGCCGTTACCGTCCAGACACATCGCGACCGCGCGGCGGGTTTCCTTAATGCGGATCACCGCCGCGTTAGAACCCGGCAAAACAGCCGTATTCGTTCGCACCATCGTGTCGTACTGCTCGTAGACCCAACGTTTTGAACAGATGTTTGGGGATGCCAAAAGCGTTTTCAACGCTAGTTCAAAGTTCAAAGTTGAAGGTTCAAAGTCTGAGATCTTTAACTTTGAACTTTGAACATTGAACTTTGACCTCACCTCCGCCATCGGCCGATTATATTTCGGAGCTTCGTCCGTCAACGCCATGACCGGCAGATCGGCTTCGAGTACGCCATTGTACATGATCTTTAGGCGGTCGCCTTCGACGACTTTGCCGATGGCGACGCAATCGAGGTCCCACTTGTTGAAGATCTCAACAACCTCTTTTTCGTGGCCTTTGCGGGCGACGATCAGCATTCGCTCCTGCGATTCGGAGAGCAACATTTCGTACGCCGTCATGCCGGTCTCTCGCTGCGGAACGAGCGTTAGATCAAGCTCGAGGCCATTCCCAGCACGCGCGGCCATCTCGACTGACGAGCTGGTTAACCCGGCTGCTCCCATATCCTGAATGCCTTCGATCGCACCGCTGCGCATCGCTTCGAGACAAGCTTCGAGAAGGAGCTTTTCGAGAAACGGATCGCCGACTTGAACCGTAGGACGTTTTTCCAGGGCTTCGTCGTCAAACTCCGCCGACGCCATCGTCGCACCGTGAATACCGTCGCGGCCAGTCTTTGCACCGGCGTAAAGTACCGGATTTCCAATGCCCGACGCCTTGCCGAAGAAGATCTGATCTTTGCGAACCAGGCCAAGAGCGAATGCGTTTACGAGAGGATTAAGACTATACGATTCGTCAAAAACGACCTCGCCACCGACGGTCGGCACCCCAAAGCAGTTGCCGTAGTGGCCGATGCCGGCAACGCAGCCTTTGAGAATAGATTTGTTTCGGTTAATGGTCTTGGCTTCAGCGTCCGAGAGAACCACCCCGTCACCCGAAGCGGGTGCCACCCCTCCTTCGTAAGGAGGGGAGCTTATTGGTCCAAAACGCAGGCTATTCATCGCCGCGATCGGACGTGCTCCCATCGTAAATACGTCACGCAAAATCCCGCCGACCCCGGTTGCCGCACCCTGAAACGGTTCAATAAACGAAGGGTGATTGTGTGACTCGACCTTAAATGCCACGCACCAGTCGTCGCCGATATCGACGACGCCGGCATTCTCGCCCGGCGGCACGATGACACGTGGGCCAGTCACGGGCAGACGTTTGAGATGCACACGCGAAGACTTGTACGAGCAATGCTCCGACCACATCACACTAAAGACGCCAAGCTCTGTAAAATTGGGCTCGCGGCCCATCAGTTCTTTGATCTTTTGGTATTCGTCGGGTTTGAGTCCGTGTTGTTCGACGATCTCTGGAGTGATATTGGTCATGGTAAATAGAGCCCTGAAATAAACAAAAGAGTTTATGCGTTCGGGAAATGTTTATCAAATCCGAACGCGTAAACTCTGTGTGAAGCTGCCAAATTTGAAAGGTCTACGGCATCGCCGGGGCGCCAAATGCTGCCCATTCTTCCTTCGCGGGGCCGTAGATACCCGGAACTCTGAGACCAGCTTGACGCATCAGGACGGTCATTTGCCCACGATGGTGGGTTTGATGAGCGATCAGGTAAAACAGCGTCATGCCTCGCGACCATGTTTCGCCGTACATATCGTCTTCTATAAGGAGCGTTTCGGCGTTCCAGTTTTTCGACACTTCGTCACCGACCGATTTCGCTCCAATGCCATAGAGCCTTGTAATCTCGGCAGCGCTCATCGGACATTGTGCGTCCTCTGCTGGGGCGTCGATAGTCAGGCCGACCTTCCCAAGCATCTCGCCGAGCGTGAGCGTTAGGTGCCAGCCAAGGTACCCGAGCGTGCGGCCATCATCATAGACCTTTGTATTTAGGGATTCATCCGTGAGATTGAGCAAAACCTTTCCGGCCATTTCTGCCTCGTAATCCCAGGCCGTTCTAAAATCTTCAATATTTCTGAACATAAATTATCTCTTTGCCGTCGCCTTTGACGGTTGCATTACCACCTTCTCTACCTCGTCCTTGAGCGTTTCGTATTGGAATTTTCCGGGCCGCGTGTAGGCAGGCTCGCCCGCCGCGTTATAGAGAACAGTAAGTGGGAGATTTCCACTCCAATCCTTTGCGACCAATGTGATCGCGGCGCTTTCGTCGGGAGTTTTCAACAGATAGGCCGGCATTTCGGCCTTTACCTCACGGAGAAATTTTGGCACCAGCGTCGCGATGTCGTCAAGATCGTCGAGCGAGACCGTGATGAAATCCACGCGTCCCTTGTACTCGCCGTTGAGCTTTACCAGATCAGGAAACTCCTCGCGGCACGGGTCACACCATGTCGCCCAGAAATTGATGAGCAGAGGCTTCCCGTTTGGTTTGAGCAATTTTTTCAGCCCCTCGATATCGATCTGTGTGACCTGTGGGCCAGCGACCTTCAAAGCTGCGGAAGCGGCCGGTTTCGCCTTTTGGGCAAAAACCGTAGGCATCATAACAAACGCGAAGACGGCGCAGAGCGCCGTCTTGCGGTAAAACGAAGATGAAATGAACATACTTCTATTTATTGAACGGTGGCTTTCTTAATACTACAGCCAAATGCGTTCTTCCTGGTGTTTGTCACCTTTTGGCCCGCCAGCGTTTGGTCAAAAGCTGTACGCAGATACGTATCGGTGATGTTCTCGCCCGAACGGTCATTGTCAATTGCACCGTGATAAAGAAGCGCATTCTTCGCATTGATATAGTATGCCTCAGGAGTGACAGTCGCACCGAGCTTATCGGCTAGCTTGTTTCCCTTATCGATCAGCATCGGAAACCGGAAATTCTGTGCGGCATCGCTCGCGACCCACTCGGCCGATTCCGTCGCATTTGAATTTATACCGATAAAGGTGATTCCTTTTGCCTTATAATCATCGGCAACGGCATTGATCCGCTCGATGTAGCCCTTGACGACCGGACACTGAGCCGACAGGAACATCACGACCGCACCGTTCTTGCCTTTTTGCTCATTGAGACTAGTCATGGTTCCCTTGCCAGCCATCGGGAGCGAAAAATTCTCCATCGTGGCTCCAACTGCTATGCCTTGCGCACTACCGGCGATAGCCAAAGCAAAGAACGCCGTTAACAAAAATGCTGCTTTCTTCATAAAATATACTCCCTCCAAAACTGGTCTTAATCCTGTGATTTTATCAGCCGAGACTTATGCTTACAACTTTTTTACGCACAAATCCGACCCGTGGTTTCAAAATCATTGACGCGGTACACCCCTTAAGATGCACGAAATGCCTGGATTGGCTGCAAAATCTCTACGGCAACCGTCCCGGCGTTAACGGTGCTCCGGCAGCCTCGAGTTCCTTCTCAAATCTCGGCAGATCGATCTCGACGAGTTTTCTAAGCCTTGCCAAGACTGGTGCCAAATCCGAGTTTGCCAATTCGTAATTCGAGAGCTGTGACTGCGTCGGTTTGATCGTCGCAAGCCGGATCGTTCCGGCTACGTTTCCGACGCGCTGCGCGATCGATGGCGGTGGAATCTCGGTATTATCGCGTCCGCCGCGAAGCTCGTTGATTAACGCATCGATCCCGTTATCAAAGGCCTCGGCCTGATCGACCAACTTCTTATTATCGACTGGAGCCTCGCTCGCCGAGCGTTTGAGCAACGTGATCCGCGTCTTGGCGTTTGATGAAACATCGTTCGCCGCAGCAACCAATCGCTGGAGCGACGAGACCTTGCGTTGGAAATCAGCAAGCAGCTTCGCATCCGCATCGGTCATGTTTTCCTTACCCTCGACGATCACATTAAAGCTCTGCGATCCCTGCATCGCCGTGACAACACCTCCGGCACGCATCGCCATCGTGACCGTATATTTACCCGGCATTACGAGCGATCCCTGAGGGCCAAACCCACCAAAACCTACGCCACCACCCCCCCCACCGCCACCTTCGGGCCCGCCCGGGCCACCAGGTGCAGCAGCTGAGACCGAAGGCGGAAAGTAACGCATGTCCCACACAGTTCGCTGAATTCCCTGCCCCGCAGGTGCGGTCAAACGCCGAACGATCTTGCCTTCCGAATCGGTGATGGTAAATATCACTGCCGCAGGTTCTTCTTCGGTCTCCGCTCGAAGTTCGGCGATTGAAGGGTATTTGAACGGCTGCTTGGCACGATCAGCCGCACGTTCGGCATCCTGACGCTTTTGCCGTAGAGATTTAGGCGACTCTTTAATGAAATAAGTCAGCGTCGCGCCGTACGCCGGATTTGGCGCAGTGTAAAACGAAGCTCCCTGCGAACCAGCCAGAGAGGTATTTGAACGCACATACATCAAGGCGTCCTTGACCGGCAGTAGCTCTGAAGGCTTATCGATCATCGCACGCGTCACCTGACGTAGCGGTGCGTAATTGTCCATTACGTAAAGTCCGCGGCCAAACGTAGCGAGGACGAGGTCATTTTCACCCTTGTGGATGGCGATATCGCGAACGGCCACAACCGGCAGCCCGCCACGCATTTGTATCCATTTTCCGCCGCCATCGACCGAGAAGAAGAAGCCAAATTCTGTTCCGAGAAACAGTAGATTTGGATTCACATGGTCTTCGGCGATAGCGTATGTCGAGCCACGCACGGGCAGGTTAGACGCGAGCGAGGTCCATGTTTTTCCGGCATCGGTACTCTTGACCGGATATGGCTTGAAATCACCGTTCTGATGATTGTTGAATAGAGCGTAAACCGTATTCGCATCATGTTGCGAGGCGAGTATGCGGTGGACGTAACTCAGCTCGGGAATTCCAGGGATCTTGTCCACTTTTCGCCAACTGCCACCGTCATTCTCGGTAACCTGAATGAGGCCGTCATCCGTTCCGATATAGATCAGACCAGCTTTCTTCGGCGATTCGGAGAGTGCCGAGGCGTTGCCCCAGAGTGCGGTCGACTGGTGTTTCGCGATCGCATCCGGGCCCCATATCTTGCCCATGACGGGCAGCGTGTTACGGTCAATGCCGCGTGAAAGGTCGCCCGAGATCACCTTCCAGTCATCACCGCGATTGTCTGATTTGAACAGCTTGTGGCCGGCAAAATACAGTCGCGTGTTCGAGTGCGGGCTGATGATGATCGGCGAATCCCAATTATAACGCTGCGACTCGATGCCCTTGCCTTCCATCGGAGCAATGCCGACGCGTTCGCCGGTGCGCTTGTCAAAACGGACAAGGCCGCCGTTCTGGCTTTCGGCGTAGATGATATTCGGATCGGTCGGGTCGACACGAGAAGTGAACCCATCGCCGCCATTCGTAGTGAACCACTCCGCATTCGCGACACCCGAGGAGCTTCGTGTTTTGACAGGCCCGCCGATAGAATTATTATCTTGCAGGCCTCCATAGGCGTTATAGAACGGTGTCTGATTGTCTACCGTCACATCGTAAAACTGTGCGACCGGCAGATTGCCTTTGAAATTCCAATTGGAGCCCTTGTCGTAGCTATCGTAAATACCGCCATCACATCCGACGATCATGTAGTCCGTATTCTGCGGATCGACCCAGATGGCGTGGTTATCGACGTGCTTCAAACGCTCGCCAAGAGCACGTTGCGTGCGGCCGCCGTCGTCTGAGACCTGAAAGACTACGTTCGGGATATAGACGCGATCGACATTTTTCGGATCGGCCACGATCTGGCCGTAGTACATTCCCTGGGCAATACTCGGGCTTGTACGTTCCCACGTTGCCCCGCGGTCATTCGAACGGAAGATACCGCTCAAAATACCGCTCGCCTCGACCGTCGCATAGACGACATTCGTATCCGCAGGCGAGATAGAGAGACCGATACGGCCGAGATCGCCTGGCGGAAGGCCCGATCGCAGACGTGTCCATGTGTTGCCGCCATCCGTCGATTTGTAGATCGCACTTTCAGGACCGCCGTTGATGAGTGTGTAAAAATGTCGGCGACGCTGCCACGTCGCGGCGTACATTACGTCAGGATTCGACGGGTCGATGACGACGTCGGTAGCTCCGGTATGTTCGGTGCCTGGGATCACGGCTTTCCACGTGCGGCCACCATCTGTCGTCTTATAAAGACCGCGTTCGCCGCCGGGCGACCAAAGCGGGCCTTGGGCGGCAACGAAGACAACGTTGCTGTCACGCGGATCGATCGCGATACGGCCTATATGCTCTGATGTTTTGAGTCCGACATTTCGCCAACTGCGTCCACCATCGTCCGAACGATAAACCCCATCGCCGTAACCGACGCTGCGTTGGCTATTGCGTTCGCCTGTGCCAACCCAGACGGTTGCAGGATTCTTCGGATCGAGAGCGATGGCACCGATCGAGAATGCACCTTCGTTGTCAAAAACGGGCGTCCACGTTGTGCCCGCATTCACCGTTTTCCAAACGCCACCCGATGCGACCGCTGCGTAATACTTTGATCGATCCGTCGGATCGACTGCAAACGCGATCACGCGTCCCGACGTCGCCGCCGGGCCGATCGAGCGGAATCGAAACCCGCCAAACACCTGCGGCCCAAACGGATCGGGCGGAGATGGTGCTGCCGAAGGCGATGGCGACGGTTGAACGACCGTCGTCCGCGTCGAGTCACCTGCCGGAGTCGCACCTGGCGACGGTGCGGGCGTCGGAATGACAGCCGTCGGCGGTGGTGTAGGCGACGCTTCCGGGCGCGGTGGCCTTCCTCCCTGCCCGAAAACGGCGGAAGTAACAAATAAACCGATACAAACCAGGACAAACGTTGAACGCAATCTTTGCACTGAAGGACTCCTTCGAAATAGATTTTTGTATGTTAAGTTGACGGCTACGATTATGGCCTGTTTTCGAAACGCTATCAAGCTAAATAGTACGGACCGGGGTAGTAGAAACAGTATTATTGTGTAAAGTTTTGTCAATAAAAAGGAGGTCTGTTGGATGCGAAACGGTTCGAAACGGAGAAAATAGCTGAGATACTACGCATTTGGTAGTTTAGCCGTGTCAAAACGACATTTTCCCCGATTCCCGTCCAAATCGTGTATCAATATCGCCCACAGGCGTACCTTTTCACCCCCAACCTCCGCCGTCAACTCCCCACCGCCGCCGCCTTCATCACTTCCTCCTCCTCACGGCTTCCAGGCGGGAATCGCAATGCCGTCTCGCCCATAACAAACGCCCAGCAAACACTACTCACCGTACGCAACCGTCTGCAAGACTGACCACGCCGAAATCCAGGTCAGAAAACTAGCTCTTCATGCTATAATTCGGGCATTTTCAGTTATCAATAATTTGCATCCGCTGCCCCGATTTGACCAGTATTTTCGTTGTCCAACATGAGGGGTTAATTTACGAACCTATGAAACGATGCCCTGAATGTAGACGGGATTATTACGACGATACGCTGCAGTATTGTCTGGAGGACGGAAACGCGCTCGTTCAGGGCTCGGTGCCATCGCCTGACGAACCCGCGACCGTGGTTTTGTCAGAACCGGGAGCGGTAGCGACTGGGTTCCGGCCGGACGAGGCTCAGACCAGGCCGCATATTCTCACTACCGACCAGACCGCCATACTTCGTACCGGAGCGGAGGCGGAGCCTCAAGGGAGTTTGGGCGGTGTGCCGGAAAAGCGCAGCTTTTCCGCAAATAGAGCGGCGAAGCCGCTGGCAGCGTTAGTCTTCGTCATTCTGATTCTCGTTGGCGGATTCTTCGGCTACAAATATCTTTCCCCAACCAAACAGATCGAATCGATCGCCGTGATGCCGTTTGTTAATGAGAGCGGAAATGCTGATGTCGAATATCTGTCGGACGGCATGACTGAGACGCTCATCAGCAGTTTGACGCAAGTACCGAATTTGAATGTAAAGGCTCGTTCTTCGGTGTTTCGATACAAGGGTAAAGAAACGGATGCAAAGACACTTGGCAAAGAGTTAAATGTCCAGGCCATTTTGAATGTCTGGTTTCAGAAAGGACATCTTATTGGAACCTCTCCGCGACGACCCGCGATTCAAGGACCTGCTGAAACGGATGGGTCTGCCGGAATAGATATTTATGAAACGATGCCCGGAATGCGGTAGGAATTACAACGACGATTCGACGAGCTTTTGCCTTGATGACGCGAACGCGATCATACAGGGTTCTGTGCCATCGCCTAACTCAATTGCGCTGTAGCGACCTTAGGCTTCTAGCGACCGGACAAGTCATCGGAATCTTAATACTTGAGGAAATCCCTTTCTATGCTAACCCCCAAAACATGGCTCTTTGTAGCACTTGGTACCGTTACGATCCTTTATCTCTGGACAGGGCTTGCCGCGATTCGTCGCCGCCAAAGTTCTGAACCAACGATGCCAACGCCGCTGCAGGCGGGAATCGGATTCGTCACGAACTTTTTCGACACGCTTGGCATCGGTTCGTTTGCTACGACGACATCGATGTTCCACTTCTGGAAACAGGTGCGCCACGAACTCCTGCCTGGCACCTTAAACGTGGGACACACGCTTCCGACGATCGTCCAAGCGTTTATCTACATAGCTATTGTCGAAGTAGATATTACGACTCTGATCTTATTGATCGCAGCATCAGTTTTAGGCATGTGGCTTGGCGCCGGCGTGGTTGCCAAGCTACCACGTCGGGCTGTTCAGATCGGGATGGGCGTGGCGTTGTTAGTGGCCGCGGGCTTTACGCTGATGGCGATCTTTGACAAGCAGGCAGGCGGCGGAGAAGCTCTGGCCTTGACAGGAGCGACGTTAGCCATAGGCATCATCGGAAATTTTGTGCTGGGATCATTGATGTCGCTTGGTATCGGATTGTACGGCCCGTGTCTGGTTATGATCAGCCTATTGGGGATGGATCCGAAAGCAGCGTTTCCGATCATGATGGGATCGTGTGCCTTCCTGATGCCGACAGGCAGCAGGCGATTCATTCTCTTGGGGAGTTACGACTTGCGCGCAGCCTTAGGATTGACTTTGGGCGGCATTCCGGCGGTATTGATCGCGGCGTACATAGTCAAATCGCTTGATCTATATTACGTCCGATGGTTAGTCGTGATCGTGGTGATATACGCCGCAGTATCTCTTCTGCGGGCTGCGGTTGTGAAGTACACTAGCGTCGAAGAACCGGAACCCTCCGAGGAACTCTTGAAGCAAGATAAAGAATCAGGCAACTCGGATAGTGGGATGGAGGATAGGCATTAGGAAGAATACATCGGAGTCTGGCCGGCGGGACGAGAAGCGACCAAAACAGCTGACCAGTTTCACCACCGATCAGATCGGCGTGCTCACGCGGCGCCACAACCAAGGACGTCGTCCTGATCAGCGGGTTTAAGAAATGACGTGTCCGTAGCTCGTGTCGGTAGTCCGCACGTAAGTAAGGGCTCAACGTTGCGACGAAATAGAATGTTATAAAACGATGCTCTGAATCTAGAAAAGTACTCAACCCTCTATGAAGACAGTCGTTCTAATTCTCATTTTTATTTACGCAGTTTCGGCTCAGGTTGCCGGGACCGAGGCACCGGAGGCATTTCAGGCAGGGCAGGAAAACCTGTGTCGCGAGCAGCGCACCGCCGGCGAGCGAACTTACTCGTTTCGCATCCTCGAACGCGACCGCGGCGACAAGGGAGCTTATGGCGGCAAGAAGAAGTGGTACAAGACAATATTCCCTTTCCTCAAAACGCCGCTCGACAAGTACGCGATCGATGACATTCGCTACATCAAGGAGACCTACAATCGGCCAATTCCGCTCGGCGAGGAAAAGCGATCAAAGCAAATACGAAGTGCGGCCGAGGCAAGGCTGAAGGAAGCCGACCGACTTGCCGAAGAAAACTGGCAGAAGTGGCTCGCCGACAATCCGCGCTCGAACAATGTAGAGAAAGAAAAGGCCAGGGCAAGGGTCTTTTATCGCTCGCTGCAAGCGGAGAAGCTCGCAAAGTTTGATTGGCGAGAGAAGGGCCTCGACCTCGGTGCGTCGACCGATCAAGGCGGTTGCCAAACCTGTTGGGCATTCGCCACGGTCGATGCGATGCAGGCGAGCAGGCGGCTTGAGGCTCTTCGTGCAGATCGGCCGTTTATTGCGAGCGAGATGAATCCAAGTGCGAGGCAATTGGTTAGCTGCATGGCTCCCGACAAGCCTGACAAGTTCTGCGATATCGGCTGGCACGGAACGGCGTTCTCATACATGGTCGATTACGGGTTACCGCTCGGCGGAGCGACGGTTTATAAGGCGGCGGACAACAAGTCATGGACGTGCAGCAAAGAAGATGCGGTAAAGGCTCTGACGTGGGATTTTGTCAGCGTGGATCCGCAAAACGTTTCGACAGAGGCCGATATCAAGCGTGCCCTCGTTACGTATGGCCCGATCGTCGCTACACTGAATCTCGATAGCTGCATTCGCCTGTACGGCGGAGGCATTTACAACGAAGAGCAAATGGCCGACGGCCCTTACCACATGGTCATGATCGCCGGTTGGGACGACGAAAAAGGCTCGTGGCTGATAAAGAATTCTTACGGCCCGAAATGGGGCGAAGGCGGTTTTGGTTGGATCAAATACCGCAGCAACAACATCGGCAAATGGGCCGCGTGGGTGATGGCGGACCCGCGTGAGGAAGCAAAATTCGCTGAGCGAGCCGTTCGAGCAGCAAACTAAAGCTATGAGATCACGTATTGTTAGATCAATCTTTGCGGTCCTGATGGCCACCGTTCTATTCGCACCGCAGATGAGGCTCGCGGCACAATCGACGATGCTCGCCGAGATGGATTTCGACCCGGCTAAGAATGGTTTCTCGTTCAAGAATTACAACAACAGCTACAACACTTGGAAAGACGACCTCGACAAGGCCGATCTGATCCGTATGTTTGGCACAAAAGCCGTGTGCAAGAACGGTACGACGGTCAAGAGCTGTGTCGAACACGCCAGCACCCGGCGCTGGGCCGCAGAAAGGCTCGAACAGCTCGAGATCGGCCATTGCGAGGGAATGTCGGTCGCGTGTTTCCGGTTTGGTTTGGGTTTGCCTTTTAAAGGAAAACGCACGCCCTCACAGTTTCAATCAACGGCAAAACAGCCTTTTGATATCAAGTTTGACCAGGCCATTCAGAACTATATTTCTTACTATTCCATAACCCAGGTTTTGCCCGAGGTGCGAGAAAAGACCGAGGCTACGGCGGTTGCTGGTCCGATCGCTATCGTCAGGAAACTCATCGACGGGATCAAGAATCACACCGACACTTTCCTCCTCGGCATGAGAAAGTACGATCCCGTCAGCGGCAGGATCTCCGATGGCCATGCAGTCTCGCCGTTCAAGGTCGAGGACATCGGCGATCAGTATAAGATCCACGTTTACGACAATAACTTCCCCGGCAAGACGCGGTTCGTTTATGTCAAAAAGAACGCTGCCGAAGATTGGTCATTCGCGTCAAAAGCGGACGGAAAGATAGACTATGCCGGTAAAAAAAGCACTCAAACACTCGATATGACCGCGACCTCGTGGCGTGACGGACTTTGTTTCGCATCGTCATTCGAAAAAGACCTCGCAACTACGGCGGGTTGCGGCGACAGTCTGATAGCAGCTGCTTACTCGCCAAATGTGATATTCAGAAACGCATCATTCGCTCCGCAACAGTCGAGGGTCGAACATGCCGAATTCTTCCTGACCGGTGACGGCGACATGCTCGTTATCGATGCCGACGATCGCAAGCTCGGCTACGATTCGAAAGCGAATCGGTATTACCGCCAAATACCGAACGCCTCGACCACGTTGATCAACGGCGGGCTTGGCTTCAACGTGCCGAATTTCGCAATTCCCTATGAAGTAGAAGATGATGAGTATCAGATCGTGTTCTCCGGCAAATATCTCGACGAAGAAAGCGATTTTGACTTCGTATTTTCCGCTCCTGGATTCACGGTCGGCCTCAGCGGCATTCGGCTCGATCCGAAGGAAACGCTGACCGCCACCATCTCATACGATGGTGAAGAGATCTCATTTACATCAAGCAACGACGGCGAAACGCCGGATATTTTCTTTGCGTTTGATGACGAAGACGACCGCGAAGCCAGCTACCTCACCGAGATCGGCGGCGTCGACCTATACCGGGGAACGACGCTGACGTTCAATTTTGATTTCGAGCACGGAAAGCTCTTCATGTCCGACGACGACGGCAATGAAGACAATTACGATATTGAGCTGATCCGGATCAACGCCGACGGTACCGAACAAGTCTATGTCCAACGAGACCTGGATATAGGCAAGGCCGACAGATACATGATGGACTTTGGCGACTGGGACGGCAAAGGGACGATGTGCTTCAAAGACGACGAAGACAGCGACGGCTTTGACGACGAGGAATGTACGGAGGAAGAATCGGACGGGAGCGAATAGATGGTTGTGACCCAACGAAGATTCGCTAGACCGAAATTTCTTGCAGGCCTCGCACTTGGCCTATTGGTCGTGTGCTCTGCCAGGGCGTCGTACGCACAAGGAATTGAAGAGTGGGATGCGAGACATCAGCCGATCGCCGAGGCCGCTTGCACTGCACAACGCGTCCCCGGCACAGGCGAGCGAACGTACAAATTCCGAACGGTAAAATGGCCGCTTCCCCGCCCGCAAGCATACGGGATAAAGGGAAAACGCTGGTTCGAGAAAATCCTCGGGAAGGTTATCCCCGGTTTTGGTGAACCTGACTTTGCGCAATATAGCCGACCGGACGTGCGATTTATCAAAGGGGAATATGGCCGTCCGGTGCCTCTCGGTGAGACCGAACGCTCAAAAAAGATCCGGGCTGCAGCCGAAAAGAGACTAACGAAGCTTCGTTTTGACGGCGAACAGGAATGGCAAAAATGGCTGGCCGAGCATCCGAATGCGACCGCGTTGGAACGCGAAAAGGCTAGATTTCTGATCTTTGCCAAAACGTCGGAGGCGGATAAGCTCGATAGCTTCGACTGGAGAACCGCAGGACTCGATCTTCGCACGGTTGGCGATCAGGGTTTTGGATGCAACGTCTGCTGGGCATTTTCGACGATCGACGCAATGCAGATCACACGCCAGCTATACGCACTTAGGTCGAATCAGCCGAAGACCAATTCGCCGTCTCAGCTTGAACCAAGCGTCCCTCGTCTAATCACCTGTATGTCGCCAAACATGAAGCCGAAAGACTCCTGTACGATTAATTGGCACGGCGAGGCATTTTCGTACATGGTGGATAACGGATTGCCCCTCGGCAACGGCTCATGGTACGACGGAGACGAATATAAAGAATGGACTTGCGACAAAACCTTATCGATCAAAGCCTTGACGTGGGATTTTGTCAGCAGCACTCCGAATAAAGTCGCTACACGCGAAGGGATCAAGCAGGCCCTGATCACTTACGGCCCGCTGGTAACGACTCTCAATCTGGATGAATGCTTACTGTTGTACGGCGGGGGCATCTTCGACGAGCAGATAAATATCGACGGCCCGTACCACATGATCCTGATCGTCGGCTGGGACGACGAAAAGGGAGCGTGGCTGGTAAAGAATTCATTCGGCACCGAATGGGGCGAACAGGGCTTTGGCTGGGTAAAATACGAGAGCAACAATATCGGAAAATGGGCCGCCTGGATAATGCCCGACCCAAAGGTCGAAGACCGCCTTGTTAACTCGAAAAAGTAGTGAGGCAAATCTCGTAAAGATTATGAAAAGATGCCCTGAATGCAGACGGGATTATTACGACGATACTCTCTTGTATTGTCTCGACGATGGAAATGCGCTGCTCGAGGGCCCGGCGACGGCTTCGGGTGGAGATGAGCCGGCGACGGCCATCTTGTCAGAACCGGGAGCGATAGCGACTGGGTTCCGGGGCGACGAGGGACAGACCGCGCCGTTTATCAATACCACCGATAAAACCGCTATTCTTCGCACGGGAGCGGAGGCGGAGCCTCGGGGATCTTTGGGTGGGCTTTCGGAAAGGCAGAGCCTTTCCGCACATCGAGCGGCAAAGCCGCTTGCGGCATTGATAGTGGCGGTTGTGTTACTCGGCGGCAGTTTTTTTGGCTATCGCTATTTCTCGCCAGCCAAACAGATCGAATCTATTGCCGTGATGCCGTTTGTTAATGAGAGCGGTAATGCCGATGTCGAATATCTTTCGGACGGGATGACGGAGACGTTGATCAGGAGTTTGTCGCAATTGGCTAGTTTGCAGGTCAAGCCGCGTTCGTCGGTCTTTCGTTACAAGGGCAAGGAAACGGACGCAAAAACCATCGGCAAGGAACTGAATGTTCAGGCTATTTTGAATGGCAGAGTGGTCCAGCGTGGCGACCAACTGACCCTTAATTTGGAACTGATCGATGTTCAAAAAGACGTTGTGCTCTGGAGCGAGCAATATAACCGAATGCAAACGGACATTGTCAGCTTACAAAGCGAGATCGCTAAAGATGTTTCGACAAAACTCAAACTAAAACTTTCGGGTGCGGACGAAGCAAAAGTAACCAAAACCGCAACGGCAAACCCCGAAGCCTATCAAGCGTATTTGAAAGGGCGTTATTACTGGAACCGTCGAACGGCGGAAAACCTCAAAAAAGCAATTGAGCAATTCAAAGCCGCGACCGACCGCGACCCGAATTACGCACTGGCTTACGCTGGTCTCGCTGATTGTTACGTTGTCTTGCCGCAATACGCCGGAACTCCGACCACCGAAACAATACCGCAAGCAAAGGCTTATGCGACTCGTGCGATAGCCATTGACGACCAACTCGCAGAACCACACGCATCGCTGGGAATGGTTAATCGACAGTCGTTGCGATGGGTGGAATCCGAACGGGAATTCAAGCGAGCTATCGAACTTAATCCAAATTACGCGACGGCATATCATTGGTATTCGATTCTGCTCCTTAGTTTGGGACGTTCCGATGAGTCGTTGGCAATGATTCAGCGGGCGCACGAGCTTGATCCTCTGTCGAGCGTGATCAGCTCGACTGTCTCGTGGGTGCAGCAATCACGCAATAACCATCAGGCGTGCATTGAGAATTTGCTCAAGCTAATCGAACTCGATCCGAACTTCGCGCCGGCCTACGACACTTTGGGGTTGTCTTATCTGAAGACTGGGCGCAACGCAGAAGCCGTTGCCGCGTTGGAAAAGGGGGTGCAGTTAAACAGATTTGGTCTTATTCTCGGTAACCTAGGATATGTCTATGCCGTGACTGGAAAACGAACCGAAGCACTTTCCATTATTAAAGACCTGGAGGAAGGATATGCGAGAAGGGAATCAAATGGAATGTATGTTGCTGCCGTGTATGCCGGGTTGGGTGAAAAAGACAAGGCATTTGACTGGTTGGAAAGAGAATTTCAGGCCAATGGGGATCTAGGGGTCATTCGAGGGCAAATCCCTTATGAATCTCTCCGCGACGACCCGCGATACAAGGATCTGCTGAAACGGATGGGCCTGCCGGAATAAGGTACAAAAAACCGGCGGGTGCATCTAAGTTTGATCCTCAGTATGCATCCGCCGTCAAAGACAGATCGCCGTTTGCGTAGAGACCGATTCAAAGAGCCTCCGACAGGGTCGCGATAGGCGGGCTGTCAAACTTGACTAGCTGGCTCCGCCGCCGCTCCACATTTCAAAGCTGCCCCAGATCTGATCGATGATCGATTCGTTGGCTGCGAATTTTGCTTCTTCGGTTCCGATTATCATCACGTAGTTATCCGTAACGTCGGTGCCGACGAGTATTCGAATCTTGCCCTTGGCACCTGACGGCATAACGGTAGTTGCGTCGGCGACAGCGTATTCGTCACTTTCAGCATGGAGCTTGCCGGGCGTGACTTTTTGGCCGAGGCCTTCGAGGAATTTGACCGCGTCGTTTAGCAGATCTTCCTTCGAGAGTGTTTCGTCTTTGTAAGCGAGGACAAATACATCGACCTCGGACGGTGCCGGCGTGGTCGCGACCATCACATCGATGCCTTCGAGTTTTTCCGACTGGCCGGTCGAACCTTCCGGCAGCGAAAATCCATAGCCTTTCTGGTCATCATAAACATAAACCCAGCTATCCGGAACCGGATTTTTCTTGGCCGTTTTAGCCGTGCCGGCCGGCTTTTTCTCGTCTGCGAGTTTCGGCTTGGCCTTGCTGTCGGTCTTCGCGGTTGTCGTGTTGCTCGAATTGGCAGCGGCCGTATTCGCCGGTTTCGCCGGTGCGGCGTTGTTGTTGGTACCGACCGAGAATGAGCAGCTCGTCAATACCGAGGCGCCCACTACCACTAGAGCGATCATTAGTGATCTCTTCTTCATTGCTTTCTCCTTGTTCGTGCCTTGTGGCTACTCGATTATCGCAGTCGGTTTCCTATTCTTGTAATAGAGCGTGATCTTTGAGATCTTTCGCAGATTGAACTTGTCCCACTCAATGTAGTTTCCATCCGCGTCCTCGATACGGATGTCCCAGTAGGTCGCCTTCTCTTTCCGAGCAAAGACGATGTCGAGTTCATTGTTGTTGGGCAGCGTATCAGCTCCGAGAATATCGTCACCCCAGTCATCTGAGTTGTTTGGCGTCACATATAGCGCGTATATCTCAATGCCGGTCTTATTCACCACCGTAAAATCCTGAGCTGCTTGGGCCGAAGCTTCCGCCGTCGTCACTCCCGGAAGGTAGAATATCCCGGCTGTTAACACAGCTAATAACGTGATTCTTACTATTCTTTTCATCTTCTTTCTCCTTTTTTTGTAAAGTGCGCTCCGGACAAGCCGGAGCGCACGAAGCACCTATCGTTTAGGTTCTAGGATAATCTCACGAGCGAGGCGGTCTTGCAAAACCTCTCTGATCTCGAGCCTGTCTTTATAACCCTGCATCTGCTTCTGATCATTGCCGACTATCTGTTGGGCAAGATTGTCTGCTTTGCCCTCGTTGGCTTCCATCGTGGCCAGATCCTTGTATTCGGTCATCAACAGCGTATTGAAGTCGCCCGACCCGTGAGCTTCGGTGGTCAGGACCTTATACGAAATTATCAATCCGTCTTTTTTAAGAGCTTCTTGATTCTTTTTCCAGTCAGTAGCGAGGTAGTTCATATACGCCGTATCCATGCCGGGCTTAACCCGAATAAACGCGACGTTCCACACGGAGCCGTTGCGATAGGGACGGGCGACCTGTGCGAATACGACAACGCTAAAGGTCAGCAAAATGGCGATTATCGAGCCTACGATTAAACGATTGCGTTTCATGATTATCTCCTTTCTCTGTTGGCTGAGTGCAAAAGCTGGTGGTTTTCCAAAGGCCGCCGCACTCGTGTCAAACGGCCTATTCCTATTTCCTTGTGTGCTATTTATCTAAACGAGAATCGTATATGAAAAAGGGGCATGGCGGGGCGATTATTTTTTTATTTGCCGCTCTTGCTTTATAATTAGTGAGTACCTGTCGTTCGGAAACAATGGAAAACATAGGTTCTCGCGAGATATCGCTCCTGCTCGCTGACTGGAGCAAGGGTGATGATGTCGCTCTCGAACATTTAATGCCGCTTGTCTATGACGAGCTCCGTAAGATGGCCCACGGCTACATGAAGCGGCAGCCATCGGGGCACACCTTTCAGACGACTGAGCTGATCCACGAGACATATCTAAAGCTGGCCAAACAGGAGCACCAGAACTGGCAAAATCGGGCCCACTTTTTCGGCGTCGCGGCGAGTGCCATGCGGCACATTCTGGTCGATTACGCCCGCTCGAAGCAGAGTCAGAAACGCGGCGGTTGGCAGGAACGTGTAACGCTCTCAGACGCCGTCGGATCGACCGCCGAATCTAAAGAAATCGTCGCTCTCGATGACGCTCTCAAGGCTCTCGCCGCTCTCGACCAACGCAAGAGCCGCGTCGTCGAACTCAAGTATTTCGCCGGTATAACTAACGAGGAGATCGCTGAAGTGCTGAAAGTTTCGATCGACACGGTAAAGCGGGATTGGCGTTTCGCACGCACGTGGCTACTACGCGAATTAACCGCTGCCTGATGTATGGATTCCGAGAGACTGAAATTAGTAGAGGATGTTTATCATGAGGCGGCTGATCTGGCGCCTGAGGATCTGCCCGACTTTTTGAAGGCACGCTGCGGCAATGATGCCGGATTGCGCCGCGAGGTCGAGTCTCTACTGTCATTCGACAGTTCGCCTAACCGTTTTATCGATGGCTCGGCAGGTTCGTTTGCGGCCGAAATGTTTGCGGTACCGGAGGATCAGATCGATCTGACAGATCGCTCGGTCGCACACTATCGCATCATCTCAAAGATAGGCACCGGCGGCATGGGCGTCGTTTATCTGGCGCAGGATACCAAGCTTGGCCGTAAGGTCGCGATCAAATTCCTCAATAAGGAGTTTAGTAACGACGAGAGCAAGCTAAGGCGTTTTATACAAGAGGCCAAGGCTGCATCGGCTCTCAACCATCCGAATATCCTCACGGTTTTTGAGATCGGCGAGACGGACGATACAAGCTTTATCGTCACCGAATGGATCGATGGCCGCACATGGCGTGAGCATATCGACGAGACCGATTCGTCACGTCTAAAAGCCATCCTCGACACCGCCGTTCAGGTCGCCGAGGCCCTCGCCGCCGCTCACCAAGCCGGTATCACTCACCGCGACATCAAACCTGAAAACATAATGGTCCGCAAGGACGGCTATGCAAAGATCCTCGACTTCGGACTCGCAAAACTCGCTGAAGAGCCCGGTTTCATAGGAGCGGGTTCTGAGGATCGAACCCGGGTACAGGTCAAGACACGCTCCGGAATTATCATGGGCACAGTCTCGTATATGTCGCCTGAGCAGGCCCGTGGGAAACCAACCGACACGCGCACCGACCTGTGGAGTCTTGGCGTGGTCATCTATGAAATGCTCACCGGCCAATTGCCGTTCAAGGGCGAGACAATGAGCGACACGGTCGCGTCGATACTGACCGAAACGCCTCAGCCGCTCGGTGAGCTTATCTTGAATGTTCCCGTCGGTCTGCAACAAATTCTGGATCGGTCGCTGGCTAAGCGGGCAGAAGATCGCTATCAGGCTGCTGGAGAATTAAGAACCGATCTTTTGTCGCTTCGCCGGGCTCTGGAACGGAGCGGCGACATTGAACGCCCCACGACGTTGCGTGAAGGCAGCCATCTTTCCGGCGTCGGCGACCGACGAAGGACGGCCACGGACCGAGCGTTTACAAACGAAGAACGTCAGGAAACACTTAGTATTGAGATTAAAAAGATCCGAACGCGCTATCGCACCGCGGCTATCGCAGCCATTGCGATCGTCATTGTCAGCGGACTTGGCTATCTGGGCTACCGCTATCTTGTGCCAACGCGCTCGATCGAGACAGCCTTCAACAAAACGACTTTTGAGAAAATTCCGATCAATGGAAATGTTGAGCTTACCGAGATCTCACCCGATAAACGCTATCTCGCGTACGTGGAACGTAAAAATACTAACGAAACGCGACTCGTTCTACGGCAAACCGAGACCGGCGCGGAAAAAGAGATCCTGCCAATGGGCATCTCATATATCCGCGATGTCGAATTCTCGCCCGACGGCAATTATTTCTATTATTCGTTTGAGTCACTGGCCTCCGGCGTCATAGTCGACGTACTGAGAACCCCACTTCTGGGCGGCGAGCCGGAAAAGGTGGTTGAAAACATATTGCGGGCCTTCTCTTTGTCCGGGGATGGCAAAAGGATCGTTTTTGTTAGAAACGACATCTCGCCTTTCGAGTCGAGGATAGTTTCTCGCGATCTGAAGACAGGCGAGGAAATGATCTTGGCGTCGGCAAGAGATCGGGATTTTGAATCGATCGCTTTCTCACCGGACGGGTCGAAAATAGCTGTGCTCGCTTCGGATCATTACGGCGACGATCTTTACAAACTCAATTGGATCTCCGCCAGTGGCGGCGACATGAGCAAAATTTCTAACAGCCCAGTCAAACAGTCGGCAAGTCTTAGTTGGCTGAGCGACGGATCTGGACTATTGGTTTCCGCTCTCTTTCCCGATCAAAAATACGGACAGATCTATAAGGTCGCTTTTCCAGTAGGTGAATTCACCCCGGTCACTTCGAGCACAAGTACTTTCTCAGGTGTGTCTCTCGCGAAAGACGGGAGTTTTCTTGTAGTGAGGCAGACGAATAAAACAAACGGCATATGGGAATTCGACCTCACAACTCGCAGTACCCGACAGATCGTGCCAACTACAAAAAATGAGCTTAAGGTCGAGGATGTTACCACAGACGGCCGATTGCTCATCGCAAGGACTGACGATCGCGGCAAAAATGGCCTCTGGCTATCTAACCTCGACGGCAGTAATGAAAAACTCTTAACTCTTTTCTTCGCTGACAACTCGGGGCCACTCCAGCAGGCGGCGATCACCAACGACCAGCAATATTGCTACTACGTGTCAGACAATGATGTTTGGAGAATAAATCTTGATGGTAGCGGGAAAGAAAATCTGACCAACACTCCCTCGATAGCAAAAGCTTTTGGCGGCCTTTCGCCGGACGGGAGCTATATCTTGTTTGACAACGTAGATCCGTGGTCCATTCAGAAACTCGATGTTTCTACCAAAGAGATGACTCCGGTTCTCGAAACCGAAAATATTTCTCATGTTGTATTTGGAGTTGCCCGAAGCACAGGAATGATAGTGCACACTTCGACCAACGAAAAGATCAAGGGTTCTCCATTCTTCCTGACGCGGTTCGACGGCAATAAGATTGGTGAGCCGAAACAGTTTGTAAACGTTACGCGAAGTAAAGGATTTTTGTTTTCAAAGGACGGGAGCAAGGTCTACTTCACGCCCTACAGCTCAAATCCAAAAGAGATCAACGATACCGAAATGGCAGAGACGGACCTTGCTACCGGAAAGATATCAAAGCTAACTAACTTCAATATCGAAAAGATTCTCAACTACACCATCTCTCGCGACGGCACAAAACTGTATCTGGTACGCGGCAACACGACGGATGAAGTCGTCATGATCAAGAATGTCGCTCAGTAGGCGTGGCTGTTATCCAAACAGCCGAGGAAGCCGTCGCTGCAGATTCTTCTGCAGCAATATTTCCATAGCATCATCAACTGTAACGATTCCGGCAATGTCGCCTTCGTCGTCAATGACGGGCAGGGCGAGGAGATTGTATTCGGCTATCGTCTGGGCGACCGTCTCAGCAGATTCGGATGGGTGGGCGAAGCGGAATTCGCTTCGCATTACGTCTTCAAGTTTTTTTGTCGGTTCGGCTAAGATCAATGAACGCAAGCTTATAAGGCCGCATATCTTCCACGAGTCGGGCTCTTCGACGACGTACATGTAATAGATCATGTTTGGCGTCTCCGCCATTTCGCGTAAACTACGGATCGCTTCGCCGACTGTTAGATCCTTCGGAAAAACGACAAATTCCGTCGTCATCAAACCACCGGCCGTATCGTGGTCGAAGTGCATCAGCTCTGCCACGTCCGCCTTCTCGTCGTCCTCCATCAGGTTGAAAAGCTGCACGGACTTTACATCGTCCATCTCGTCGAGCACATCGACGGCGTCGTCAGGCGACATCTCCTCGAGAATATCGGCCGCACGTTCCTCATCCATATCTTCGAGAATGCGGGCCTGTGCCTCGGTGGACATTTCCTCGAGCGTGTCGGCGGCGATCTCGTCGTCGAGACTTTCGACGACCTCCGTTCGATGAATCGGCGAGAGCGACTCGGCTAGTTGGGCGATCTCTACTGGATGGAGACGTGAAAGCTTGTCCTTGGAAGATTTGAGCTGCACGGTCACCGTTGCCGTGTCGGTCGCTAGATAACCTACGTCGGCCCAATCGATCACTTCGACAACGCGGTCGCTGCCGTAAAAACCCTTTGGCATCAGCCGCCGCACAAATCCCTGCAAACTCACATCCGCACCCGACACACGCCAATCGCCGCCAGTCTCAATAAGCTGCACATCATTCACCCGAACGACTCGTTTTCCGTCGACATCTATCAATTGGTTATCGAGTACGTCCTTGCCGAGCAAAACCTCGCCATCGCGGCGTATGAATGGCGTGAGGTCCAAGATCGTCGAGGTCATCTTTGCCCCATGCAGCCCGAGATCGGTGAAATCACGGCTCGGCATAAAGAAATTTCGGCGACGATAACGTGCAACCAAACCTATTACAGGCGGATATTCTTCGTCGCCGTAACGCACAAGCACATCCTTGATTACCGCGATCCGCTCATTACGAGCGTCGAGTAAGGGCTGATTTAGGATCTGCGAGATGTAGAGCATTGTTCCAAAGTACCAAAGCTACAGAATACCAGAGTTAAGAGGATGATTTCTAACTCTGTAACTGTGCACTTCGGAACTCCGCACCTTGGTGCGTGGAAACATTGTTAAATATTTTTGTATTTTGTGGAAACCAATCGCCACTGTGCATTTTCTTAAATAGGTAACAAGGACGAGCCGACCCGGTTTATCGTTCGACGGATACCCGTGTGCCTGCCCCCATCCAACAATGAAAAAATCACACCTCACAATCCTCGTCTCTCTACTCACAGTGATCCCCGCCTTTTCTCAGGACCGTGCTCGTTATTTTGACAATTTTGACACTTCCCGTGGCGTTCACGTTGTTAAGCCGGCGTATGTTCCGGTTGTTTCAAAGACAATGTCAGCAACCCCTACGGGTAACACTAAGGTCATGAACGGCAAGCGCTACCTGATGCCGACGGGAATGACGGCACCTGCAAAGGCCGCACCGTCGACTAAGGCCACGCAACGCAACGCGAGAATGAATGTCACCGACGGCTACGCCGATCGCGAGATCGCAAACTATGCCCTCAACAAGACATCCGGCGGCCAAACGATTGCGTCGATTGGGGGAATGAAGGGATTTACAACAGGCAATCCGGTTTTCGACTCTTACATTGTCGATTCGAGCAAAAAGTACGGTATCGATCCGCTGCTTATCTATTCGCAGATGCACCAGGAATCGTCATTCAAGCTCACAGCCTTATCGAATAAAGGAGCGAGCGGCTTGATGCAATTAATGCCCGCGACGGCTCGGCGGCTCGGCGTTACAAACATTTACGATCCAAAACAGAACATCGAAGGCGGCGTCAAATATATGCGAATGCTGCTCGATATGTTCAATGGCGACGTAAATCTCGCTCTCGCCGGTTACAACGCAGGGGAAGGGGCTGTCATGAAATACGGCTATCAGATACCGCCTTACAACGAGACACGCGAATACGTCCGCCGTATTTCGGCCCGTTACTCATCGATCTCGGACGGATCGTTTGCCCAGACCTCGCGTCGGGTTACAAACACGCAGGCGGCAAGACTCGAAAAGAAAGAGATTCGTCCGCTTAGCATTTATGAGCCAAACGCTGTAGCGATCAGAACGCCGGACGGACGGATGCGACTCGTCAGCCAATAAAGTTTTACGCGACGGGAATCGCGTAACAAAAGTTCCCACCGAGAGTAGACACTCTTCTCCAACTTAGTCGAAAGACATGCGGCCGGCCAGCGTTGACCGGCCGCGTTTTTGTTTGTCGACACGGCTCTGCTCCACTATGAGAGGCTGCATTTCCGTTGCAAACCCGTTATCGCTTACTATAGTGTCCACAATCGGAGGAATTTTTAATGTTGGGACACGGACGAGCGATCTTGGGTACTTTTGTAATCTTACTGTGCTTTGTTTTTGGGCCAACGCAGCTTTTCGCGACCGAAGCAAGGGAATTGGCCCGTTGGCAAGCGCAAGCAAGGAATGTGTCAATCGTGCGCGACAATTGGGGAATTGCTCACATTACTGGAAAGACCGATGCCGACACCGTTTTTGGGATGATCTATGCTCAGTGCGAGGATGATTTTAACCGCGTTGAGACAAACTATATTACCTCGCTCGGTCGCACGGCCGAGTTCGAAGGCGAAGCTGCGATCTGGAGCGACCTGCGGCAGAAGCTGTATATTCAACCCGGCGAACTCAAGCAAAACTACGCTGCAAGCCCGCCGTGGCTGAAGAAATTAATGATCGCATGGGCTGACGGCATTAATTTCTACCTTGCAAAGAATCCAGGGGTGAAACCAAAGGTCATCGCCAAATTTGAGCCATGGATGGCCTTAAGCTTTACGGAGGGCAGCATCGGCGGCGACATCGAAAGGATCAAGTTGCAACCCTTGCAGGAAATGTACGGCGGCGGTCAGACGGCCACCATCAAAGACGAAGATCCCGGTCCACTCGCCGAGCCGTCCGGCTCTAACGGCATGGCAATCTCCCCGAAGAATACCATCGGCAAGAAAGCCCTTCTGCTCATAAATCCTCATACATCTTTCTTTTTTCGCTCGGAATTACAGGTCACGAGCGGCGAAGGGCTCAACGCCTACGGTGCTGTCACTTGGGGACAATTCTTCATCTATCAGGGCTTCAATTCGCGACTTGGCTGGATGCATACAACGAGCGCCGCCGACGTTATTGATGAGTTTCGCTATACGGTCCTAAAAAAGGGTGAGAAATATTTTTACAAGTTCGGCAGCGAGGAGCGACCGTTCATATCGTCGTCGATAAAGATACCGTATAAGTCCGCATCCGGTGGTCTCGCAGAACGTAACGTTACGGTCTATCGCACGCACCACGGCCCGGTCGTTCGAAAGACCGCCGAGGACGGCGAATGGGTTAGCGTCGCTCTGATGCACGAACCGGTCAAGGCTCTGATGCAGTCATACGGGCGAACAAAGGCGAAAAACTATCGTGAGTTCAAGCAGGTGATGGAGCTAAAGGCAAATTCGTCAAACGCCACGCTCTACGCCGATGCAGACGGAAATTACGCCTACTTTCATGTCAATTACATGCCGCGACGCAACGAGAAATTTGACTGGACAAAGCCCGTCGACGGCAGCGATCCGGACTCGGATTACAAAGGACTCCACGCTCTCGACGATCTGCCGAATCTGCTAAATCCCGCATCGGGTTGGGTTTACAATTCGAACAACCATCCGTGGTCAGCCGCCGGCGCGAGCAGTTTGAAGCAAACAGACTTCCCACGATACGTCGATAGCGGTGTCGAATCAGCTCGCGGCCTACACGCTATTCGCGTACTTGAGAACAAGAAAGATTTCACGCTCGAATTGCTCAATGCCGCCGCTTATGACAGCTATCTGCCGTGGTTCGAAAAGACGATCCCGATGCTGATCGCCGCCTGGAACCGTCTGCCATCGACGGATTCGCTCAAAAACAAGGTCGGCCCTCAGATCAGCGTCCTTCGAAAATGGGACAACCGCTGGGATGTTAATTCGGTCGCGACATCGCTTGCGGTTTTTTGGGCCGAGGACGTTATACCGCCAATGCCCGGCGTGGTGCCGCAGGAGAATGTCATCGCGAAAGCGAGCGATATGCAGTTGTTGACTGCACTCGACAACGCGACGCGCCGACTCATAACCGACTTTGGCACGTGGCGAAAGCCCTGGGGCGAGATCAACCGGTTTCAGCGTATCACCGGCGACATCGTCCATCCGTTCGATGACAACGCACCGAGCATTCCGGTTGGCTTCACCTCGGGCAATTGGGGTTCGCTCGCGGCGTTCGGTGCGACGCCGACGCGTGGCACTAAGAAGTGGTACGGCACGAAGGGCAACAGCTTCGTCGCTGTCGTTGAATTTGGCAAAACCGTCCGGGCCAAGGCCGTGACCGCTGGCGGCGAGAGCGGCGATCCAAAATCACCTCATTTCAGTGATCAGGCCGAGCGGTACAGCACCGGCAGTTTGCGTGATGTCTATTTCTATCCGGCCCAGTTAAAAGGACATACTAAAAAGACGTATCGTCCAGGAGAATAGAGTATGTTCTGCATTAAGTGCGGCGAGGACAATAAAGATACGGCCGTTTATTGCCGAAATTGCGGTGAACCAACTGGCGTCGAGGTTGAAACGCAGGTCGCGGCCCGTGCCGTCACGGATGATCTGCCACCTCGCGAGCGGAGCGTTGACGCCCGTCCATATCAGGCAGGTGAGCAAGAAGCGGAGATCTTCTCTATCACGCCGACATTGATGTTCGTCAAGATCGGCTACGTTCTAACTGCTGTAGCGGCATTGTTCCTGGTCGCGATCGCGAGTGCCTTCGCATATCTAATCGTGCCGGTCTGGCTGGCCGTAATTCTGGGCCTGCTGATCTTTGTCATCCCGGCCTTCTATCACATCAAGAAAAAGCTTGTGCGATACACACTCAGCGAGACCAAACTCGAGATCGATGAAGGCTTGATCTCGCGAACCACGAGAAACGTCCCGCTCCGCCGTATCCAGGACGTGACCGTCGCCGCCACCGCGACCCAACGTCTCCTCGGAATCGGCGATCTGATGATCGACAACGCCAGCGACGAAGGCGGCAAGGTTGTTCTGAAAGATATCAACTCTCCGAAGGAATACGCCGACACTTTGCTGCGGCAAATGCGCAGGTTGGAACGCTAAGAGTTTTGCCCGCGAATTACACGAATGAGCACGAATAAGAAGAAATTCTTTATTCGTGCTCATTCGCGTAATTCACGGGCAAACTGCTTTTTAGCCTTTTTCTTTCGGCTCGTCGCTCATCATCGGCGTCGAGTCGTCATCGTGCCCTTTCGAGTAATAATTGTAATAACCCGAGCCGTAGTAATAGTATTCGGTCGAGCCGGCTTTGATGCCGTTTAGGACGACGCCGTAGATGCGTGAGCCGATGTTTGAGATGCGCTGTTTGAATTGGCGCATCAGATGTATCGAACTCTTGTTCGCCATCGCGACTAGTACGACGCCATCTACCAGAGTCGCCAGGATCGACGCGTCTGTAAACGAGATCGCGGGCGGCGAATCGATGATAACGTGCTTGAATTTGCCGCTCAAAAACGTCAGCAAATTGCGCATCTCGTTCGAACTCAAAAGCTCTGCCGGATTCGGCGGGATCGGGCCGCTGGTGATGACTTTGAGCTTTGGCAGATCGGGATAGGTGCGGATCAAGTTCTCGGTCGATCTGTCGCCGGAGAGATAGTTGGTCAATCCATGCGTGTTATCCAATCCGAAATGGCTGTGAAGCCGCGGCCGCCTCAGATCGCAATCGATAATTACAACATCGGCATCCGACTGCGCGAGCGTGATCGCGGTGTTGATCGCGGTGGTCGTCTTGCCCTCGGACGGCTGCGACGAGGTCACGAGTATCGTCTGCGGCGGCTTGCCCGCACTTGAGAAGAGCAGAGATGTACGCAAATGCCTGTACGCCTCGGCGATCGGCGAATTGCGTTCGTCGAGCGTGACCAGCGCATTTGCCTGTGCCACGGTTCCACCCGCACGGGTTGGCAGTAGCTTTCGCTTACTGTCGTTCATGTAATGCGGTATGAGCGCCAGCGTCGGCAGGCCGAGGTGGCGGCTGATGTCATCCGATGTGCGAACTGAATCGTCCAGATAATCGAGCAAAAATGCCAGACCGATACCCGCAGCAAAGGCGATCAGCATCGCAACCATGATGTTGCGCGTACGCGGCGGGCCGTACGGAGCACTTGGTGTAACCGCCCGATTTTGGATCTTAATGTTCTGCGGCTGTTCGGTCTGCAATGCCAGTTCCTGCTCTTTCTGTCTCTGAACGTAAGTATCCAGCAGGATGCGATTCTGATCGAGGGCACGCTTCAAAGTGATAAGCTTAAGCTCGGCCTGTCCTTCGACGTTTGCCTTGGCGGCCTCGCGTTCGAAGCTTGCTCCGGCGCGGGACTCACGCTGCTGGGCGGCACTCAACTGGGCCTGAAGGCTTGCCAGCACTTCGCGTTCGGCATCCTTTACCAATTTCTTCCCTTCCGAACCGATCTTGTCTGTGACCTCTTTCTCGATACGCTTTTTCTGATCTCTCATTACGGCGATCTCATCCTTGACTGCCTTCACATCGCGATACTCATCGGTGTACTTGGCTTGGAGTTCTTTGAGCCGCTGTTCTCTCTCATCAATCCTCTTGTCGATGTCCTCGATCCGTTTGTCGAGATCAGATTGCCTTTTTATGTTCTGGCTGCGGGCATCCTGCAAAGCCTTGTTCTCACTGATAATTGCAAGAATGTCGCCTTTCTGACTGGCTGCAACCGCCGCAGAATACTGAGCCTGAAGCTTGCTTACATCATCCTGCGCCGTTCGCCACTGGCCGAGAAGAGACTGAAGGTTTCCGGCGCGCAACTCACCGCCTTTTTCCTGCAACGGCAGATTCCCCGCCTTCATCTCAGCGGTTAGATCACCTTCCTGTACCGAGATCGCTGTTCGCAGATCGTCGATCGACTTGCCGAGGTCCTCGTAGGCCCTGCGTGCGCCTTCGGTTTCGCGAAGCCGGTCCTCTTCGATGAAAAGCTCGGCGACCTTATCAGCGACCTTTGAGGTCAACTCTGGGACAGTCTCATCGACCGTCAGGGTCACGATATTTGTCTGATTTACCTGGTCGACCTTTACCGCGAGACGACCGGAATACGCATCCGCTCGTTTCGCCTCTTCCGGCGTGAGCTGAACTTCGGCTGGTTTCTCACCGTCAGTCGTCGTACTAGCGATCACCGGAAGCTGATTCTGAGTCTCGGCGGGCGTCTGACCGCCTCCAAAAAGTGACCGTAAACCCGACATCAACCCGCGGCCCTGATCGTTAAAGAGATTTGGCTCACGATGCAGACCGAGGGCGATCACGACACGCCGCATCAGGTCCTGGTTCTGGATCAGCCTTAGCTGAGTGTTGTAGTACTTCAGATCGTCGCCAAAATTGATGTTGATCGTGTCCTTCTTTGTCTGCGGGGCCTTGCGCGGCTCGATCGTGATCGTCGATACTGCCGAGTAGCGCGACGGCTGAGTATACATGTACACTGCCGCAACCGCAGTCGCCAATATCGTGATCGCGATGATCAGCGGCAGGCGTTTATAAATGACGCTGATGTACTGCCTGATCGAGCGTTTGCTGTCCAGCTCGTTGTCGTACGATTGCGAATATCCCGTCGAATAGTCGGTATTCGACGGCTGAAGGTCGCTCATAACCGGCAGCGGCGTGAGGCGTTGATCGTTTTCCATACTACTGCTAAAACCGTGTCCTATATAAATGCAATAAATGCCTAATGCAACCCTTTCTTATACCATATTTGATGCCGATTTTCAGAAATAAGGTACGGTGCAACCGCTCACCCGAAACCGCCGCTTTTTGCCGCGCCATTTGCGGATGTTATATTTGTAGTTTGGCCTTGATATCAGAATTCGGGCTATCGGGACTGTATGCAAGTATCTGACGAGACGAACAACATGGAACTCGGTATCGAGGGTTTTCGATACTCCGACCTTTTTGATGCAGTAAAGCTGCATGATCTCGCCGACCGTTTTTACGCCGATGTCGAAAAGACCGAACCGCTGCTCCACAACGCCCTGACCAAATACATCGCGTCGCGGGGCGAGGGATTCGAGCGTCGCGTCGAGTCAAAAATACTCACCGACGCCGCACCGTACCTTTCCGATTTTATCGCTCGTCTCTTTCACATAACTGCCGAAGGCAGAGATCTCGAAAGCTCAATTAAGGTCCAAAATCCGGTCTGGAAATACAAATTCTTCGTCCAACGCCGCGCCGTCAAGAAATTCAAACCTGAGCAGCTCGCCGAGCTTAACGAAGGCAAACTCTGGCTCGCCCTGACCCAACTGCGCAACACAGCCTTCGACGAAACGCTCGTTCGCGACGAAGAACTCTCGATCGCCGAAATGACTTGTCGATTGACCGATGCTGAAGAGGAACTCGCCAAGCGAGACGCTATCAGTACCGGGAGCGGTAGCGACCGGGGCATTGATGCCGCGACAGAGCTACCACCAGCGACACACGATACCGTAACGCGAGTCAACACCGCCTACGAAAAGCTAAAAGACTCCGAATTCGGCAAGCAGTTCTCCGAGTTTGTCTTGACCGAAGACGGCACGGGCAATCTGCTCACAATACGTGCCGCTCTCAAGATCGCCGAGGCATGGTCAGCCGCCGCTTTTGCGAGCAAGTCTAAGAAATGGCACAGTTTTAAGGTTCCGCACGGCCTGGATTATCAAAACCTCGTTAATCTAATCCACCCAGAGCCAAAGCTACACAACATCATGCGCGGCAGCGAAGACATCTTGCGTAAACGCGATGGCTTTAAGCTGACCGACGACCGCGGCACGATGCGCGATGCTCTGTATGAGATCGATTACTGCATGATCTGTCACGAGCGGGAGAAGGACGCGTGCCGGACCGGCCTGCACGAAAAGGACGGGACAGTTCATCGCAATCCGCTCGGCATCAAGACCGAGGGCTGTCCGCTAGACGAACGCATCTCCGAGATGCACATGCTCAAAAAGCAGGGCGACGCGATCGGCTCGTTGGCACTGATCACGATCGACAACCCAATGTGCGCCGGAACTGGCCATCGCATCTGCAATGACTGCATGAAGGGCTGCATCTTTCAGAAGCAGGAACCAGTCAACATTCCGCTCGCCGAGACGGCCAGCCTTACCGACGTTCTGAATCTGCCGTACGGTTTTGAGATCTACAGTTTACTTACGCGTTGGAATCCGCTCAACGCGAAACGACCGTATTCACTGCCATACAACGGCAAGAACGTTATGGTCGTCGGCCTCGGCCCGGCTGGCTACACGCTCGCACACTATCTTTTAAATGAGGGTTTCGGCGTCATTGGCATCGACGGCCTCAAGATCGAGCCGCTTCCAACCGAATGGACCGGCAGGTCAGAACCGGGAGCGGTAGCGACTGGGGTCCGATGTCCCAAACCGATCAAAGACATCAACGAGATAACCGAAAATCTCGACGAACGCATCCTCTCCGGCTTCGGCGGCGTTTCGGAATACGGCATTACCGTCCGTTGGGACAAAAATTTCCTGACAATGATCCAACTGATGCTGACCCGACGCAAGCGATTCCGCCCGTACGGCGGCATCCGTTTTGGCGGCACGCTGACGATCGAGGACGCGTGGGATCTCGGATTCGACCACATCGCGATCGCCACCGGAGCGGGCCGCCCTACCATCGTGCCGATGAAAAACAACCTCATCCGCGGTATCCGGCAAGCCAGCGATTTCCTGATGGCGTTGCAGCTAACTGGTGCGTTTAAGAAAGATACGCTGTCGAATCTGCAAGTTCGCTTGCCCGCCGTCGTCATCGGCGGAGGCCTGACCGGCGTCGATACGGCGACCGAGCTTTTTGCGTATTACCCGGTGCAGGTCGAGAAGATGCTCGGGAAGTACGAGCAGGTCGTCGCCGAGTTTGGCGAAGAACATGTTGCCAAAGCCTTCGACCCCGAAGAATTGATGGTCTTGCCGGAGTTTCTCGAACACGGACGTGCGATCCGCGAGGAACGCTCTCGCGCAGCGGCTGCTGGCGAAGAACCGAACTTCGTGCCCTTGGTCCGCAGCTGGGGCGGTGTTTCGCTGATCTATCGCAAACGCCTGCAAGACAGCCCGGCATATCGCCTTAACCACGAAGAGGTCCAGAAAGCTCTCGAAGAAGGCATCGACATCGTCGAATGCATGAACCCGACCGAGGCCGTGCCGGACGAATTCAACGCCGTTAAAGCTCTCATTTTCGAACGTCTCGAATATGTAGCCGAGACCGGCAAATTCGACAATACCGGCCAGATGCACGAGTTTCCGGCCCGCACGGTTTGTGTCGCGGCGGGAACTTCGCCAAACGTCATTTACGAGAAGGAAAAACCGGGCACTTTCAAAATGGACGAGTGGCGGCAGTTCTTCCAGCCACACAAGGTCAAACGTAACGTCGACGGCAAACTGCACGTCGTCGAAACGCCAAAGGGCGAGGCCGGATTTTTTACCAGCTACGAGCACGACGGCAAGTTCATCTCGTATTACGGAGACAACCACCCGACCTACGCCGGCAACGTCGTCAAAGCCATGGCCTCGGCCAAACACGGCTACCCAAAGGTCGTCGAGATATTTGCGGATGAACTCGCTCAAAACTCCCCTCCTTACGAAGGAGGGGTGGCAGCCGCTTCGGCTGACGGGGTGGTCCTCTCGACGCGAGAGGAGCGAGACTCGATATTTGACAACCTGGTTTCTAAGCTCGATGAGGAACTCCGAGCCTACGTCGTCAAGGTTGATCGCCTGACGCCGACCATCGTCGACGTCATTGTCAAAGCTCCGCTGCAGGCTCGCAAATTCGAGCCGGGACAATTCTATCGTTTACAGAATTTTGAAACCTCCGCCCCGATCATCGACGGCACACGTCTGATGATGGAGGGCCTCGCTCTCACCGGTGCGTGGGTCGATGAGGAAAAAGGCCTGTTGTCGATGATCGTTCTCGAAATGGGAACGTCGTCGCGGCTCTGCTCGCTGTTAAAGGAAGGCGAGGAAGTTCTGGTGATGGGCCCGACCGGCTCGCCGACCGAGATCCCTGAGAACGAATCCGTCCTACTCGCGGGCGGCGGCCTCGGAAACGCCGTGCTATTCTCGATCGCACGTGCCCTGCGCGAACGAAATAACAAGGTCATCTACTTCGCCGGATACAAGAACGGCGGCGATCTTTTCAAACGCGAAGAGATCGAGAACGCGACTGATCAGGTCGTGTGGGCGACCGACTGGGGCACCGAGATCGTACCGCAGCGGATGCAGGACGCGCAGTTTCGCGGCAACATCGTCCAGGCGATGATCGCCTACGCCGAAGGCAAACTCGGCACGCAAACCGTCGATCTAAAAGACGTCGACCGCATCATAGCCATCGGCTCCGACCGCATGATGAACGGCGTCCGCGAGGCTCGCCACACGACGCTCAAGCCATTTCTAAAAGAAAACCATGTCGCCATCGGCTCCATCAACAGCCCTATGCAATGCATGATGAAAGAAGTCTGCGCCCAATGCCTGCAACGCCACGTCAACCCGCACACCGGCGAAGAGTTCTTCGTCTTCTCATGCTTCAACCAGGACCAGCATCTGGATTTTGTAGATTTCAAAAACCTCAACGAGCGTTTGAAGGCGAACAGCATTCAGGAGAAGCTGACGAATCTGTGGCTGGATCGAGCGTTGGGTAAGAAATGATCGGGTGATCATCCAATGAAACTATCATTTTTTCACGCCCGATATGCAGCAAGATGACGGCGTTGAGCTTGTTACCTTGGACAGCAGATAACACATAGGCGGGTCCTCGGCATTGTACGCACCAGCTCTGACCAAACCAAATGCCCGGCATTTTGGGTTGGCGTCGCAGTCGTCCTGGCACCGTTCTGCAGTCGTCCCTCTGTAAAAGGTCAGTCTTTCACCATTCAGACTGGCGTTAGGATCTATAGGTTCCCAACCTGTTCGCTCGCCGAGATCCGAGTTCGTATTCGAAGGTCTCGTCGGCATTACGATCGGTGTTTCGTAATTAGAATTGAGTCTTGAGCCTTCGTCCTTCGAATTGCCGAGGTTCATCCACAACCAGGCGGCTCCACCGATTCCGCCGAATAAGATACAAATTCCGACAGCCGCTATGCCGACGATCAGAAGCGGATTAGATCGCTTAGCTTCCGGCTTCACGGCGACCTGTGTCACACGGCTGTTCTCCCAATCCGAGCTGATCGGATCTCGACGGACGACGGTCTCCATGTCGGCGAAATCCTCCGTCGGATAGTTTTCGGAATTGGTGCTCACAAGATCGGCCCCGTCCTGGAGGCAAAATCGCAATCTATCGTCTGTATACATTGACTGGCAACTCGGACAGTGTTTCATAATGCCGCCTCAACTTTTCCTACTACATCACCGCGCCGATTCTCGATCGGCATTGGTGACATGTTTGACAGATCGTCGGTCGCTAGTACCCCTAATTGGCGTAGTAGAGCAACCGAAACAACGGGTCGCGACAGATAGTCGTCGCCGTCGGCGATCTTCAATGCTATCCCCAAACCCGTCGGCCATTTTTCGCTGGGCAGGACGCCGCAGAGCCAGACGCCGTCGGCTCCTACTTTTGAGATGAGGTGGCCGGGGGCGGCTTGCATTATTTTTGTATCGAGGCGCTCGGAGCCGCCGATTAGTTCGGGGTAATTCATCATTGCAGTGACAATTCGTTGACAGGCGGCTTGGGTTGGCTCGGGAAACTTTGCCGGGTCGATGAGATTGATAAAGCTCTTTGCCATCGCGGCGACAGGCAGGGCGAAGTTTGGCGCTGCGCAGCCGTCGATGCCGATGGCGATGGACTCTTCGGGAAGCTCGGTGAAGTCGGCGATACATCGCAGGATGCGTTTTTGGATGCGGTTGTCTGGCGAATCGTACGTCGCGACATCTGCACCGATGTGCTTTGCAAACGCGAGCATGGCGGCGTGTTTGCCGGAACAGTTGTTGTGGAGTTGGGTTGGCTGCTCACCGGCTCGCTGCATTTGTTCGGTGGCGGCAGAGTTAAACGGCAGATGCGAGCCGCATCGGAGGTCGCTCTCGGTAAATCCTGCCTTTGCGAGCATTCGAGCCGCGATCTCGACATGCATCGGCTCGCCGGAGTGCGAAGCGGCCGCCAATGCGATCTCCTCTTCATCAAAACGGAAGGCATCCGCCGCTCCGCTCGTGATGCACGGTATCAGCTGAAACGCCTTACACGCCGAACGAAAATACGTGACGGTCGAAGGATCGCCCACCGAGGCCACCTCGCGGCCCTCGCCATCGATGATGTATATGTGGCCAGTGTGCACGGACTCGACCGTGTTGCCGCGAATGACGTTGGCTAGGATCTGGGACATAAGAAAAATTTAACCACAGATGAACACAGATGGACACAGATAAGAAAGCCTAATAAGTAAGCTTCTTATATCTGTATTTATCTGTGTTTATCCGTGTTCATCTGTGGTTCATTTCATTTCGCCCCCACGAGCATTACTCTAGCGTTCTCACGGGCGGCTTCGGTGATTTGTTCGCCGGCGAGCATTCGGGCGATCTCGTCGATTCGAGCCGCCGCGTCTAGTTCGCGGACGCTGACGCGCGTCTTGTTTGAGGCGAGCGATTTTTCGACGACGAAATGCCGGTCCGCGAGGCTGGCTATCTGCGGCTGGTGGGTTACGCAGAATACCTGTTGGCTGCCGGCCAGGTCTTTTAGTTTGCGGCCAACTGCCTCCGCCACGCGGCCGCCGATGCCAATGTCAATCTCGTCAAAGACTGCGGTTTTGCCATCCGGCTCACCTTTCGCGGCGGTCTTGAGAATGAGCATCAGGCGTGAGGCCTCACCACCGGACGCAACCTTTGCGAGTGGCCGCGGCAGCTCGCCGGGGTTGGCCGAGAAGTAAAATTCTATGATGTCGTTGCCATTGGCAGAAAACGTCTCGCTTACCGAAAATCTCACCTCAAACTTAGCCTTTTCGAGAGCGACTGCCTGTAGGTCGTTTTCTACAGCCTTGGAAAACTTAGACGCCGCCTTTACGCGAGCATCGTGCAACGACGCGGCCGCTTTCAGATATAAATCGGCAGCGAAAGCAAGTTGCTTCTTCAATTCTTCCTCACGGAACTCGGCCATTTCAATACCCTGCAAACGCTCGTCCGAGACGCGAAGATGCTGAAGCACGGCTTCGACCGTTTCGCCGTATTTTCGTTTTAGACGGACTATCTCATTGAGGCGATTTTCGATCTCGTCGAGACGCTCAGGCGAGAATTCGAGCGTTGCCGCAAAATTGCGTGCGGTCGAACCGAGTTCGTCGATCACGGCCCGTGCGGCGTTGAGGCCTTCGTCAAACCCTCGAAAACGAGCGTCGTATTCGGCAAGCTCCGCGATGATACGTGCCGAACGATCTAGCGTGGCAAGCGTCGAAAGCTCATCGTCGTATAACAGAGAATGTGCTTCGCTGGACAATGCCGACAGTTTTTCCGTGTTGTTCAGCCGCCGCTTTTCCTCTTCAAGCGATGTGTCCTCGCCCGGCGTGAGGCTGGCACTTTTTATTTCGTTTACCTGAAAACGCAGGATGTCGAGAAGCTGCAGCTTCTCGGATTCGTCTTTTTCGAGCGTCGCTAGCTGTGACTTTACGACAGACCAATCGCCGAACGCATCGGCAACCTTAGCCTTCGACGCATCGACCGCCGCAAAATCGTCGAGCATCTCGATGTGTGTCTCGATGTCGTAGAGCGAAGCCTGCTCGCCCTGGCCGTGGATGTCGGCGAGCATCGGGCCTAAGAGTTTGAGGAAGCCTTGGGTGACGAGCTGGTTGTTGACGAAGACTCGATTCTTGCCGGAGAGCGAGAGTTCGCGGCGGACTATAAGTTCAATCGCTTCCCCGGATTCGGTTTCAATTCCGCTTTCATCTAGCAGACTAATTAAATCTCGAGTTGCTACAACCGAAAATAATCCTTCGATCTGTGCAGCATCTTCGCCTTGTTTTATCAGATCACCCGAAACTCGGTCGCCGGTCAACGCACCGAGGCTGTCGACGATGATCGATTTGCCTGAGCCTGTCTCGCCTGTCAAAAGATTTAGCCCTTCGCCAAACTCAATTGAGAGTTCGTCGATCAGGGCGATGTTCTTTATTTTTAACAGCGTGAGCACGAACCTTTAGTTTACTAGATTATCGTTTCGGTAGAAGCTTTTCGCCTTTTATCAATTTGCCGCCGGAGAATATCGCGTCGGGCGGGAATTGTTTCTCGAGATCCAACGCGGCCCAGTCGACAGTGCGGTCTTTCTTATAGAAGAAAAACTCGGCAAGCTCGCCCGCCTTTGTCTGTCCAAAACGCTGAACAACGTTAAAGCCGCTCGCATCGTATTCGTCAAGGCCTTTTACATTCGGCAGATCGCCGATCGAGCGTATTTTCACCGGAGCAGAAAAGCTTGCGCGTCGGCGTTCTGTAACCGCCGAGATGTCAGCGGAAGAGATCGTCGTGACCGCGTCGGCCGCAGACCTATCGATAGAAACCATATTTGCTCGGCGAAAGACATAATTCACCAGGCCGCCCGATGTATTCTCCGGCAGCGTCACGTAAATGGATGGCGGCACCGTCGCTTCGCTGCCGGTCGCGATCGATTGCAGAGCGGTGAGGAGCGCAGTGAAGTTCATCTTGACGAGAAACATCTCATCCTTGCCGTGCAGTGCACCGGTCTCGATCAGGATCGTCGGCGTGCCCCAGGCGGAGAAATTATCGCCAAACGCGGTCGGCGTCCACTCGTCGCTATAGCGGGCGATATTGCCGGGGATGAACTTTTGCAGAGCGAGGGTCATGGCCGAGGCGATGCGGCTATTGCGATCGTGCCCATACGAAGCCGTCTTCGCCTCGTCGCCATAGACGACGAGAAATGAGATCGCAGCTTGGCGCTGAGTGCGGCCGACGGTGGTCAGCGCACCTTGATTGTGGAGATTAAAACCGATCGACGGATTCCAGTTGTCGCGTAATTGCCTGAGCAATCTTGCCTCGGGTGTTTTGAGATCGAGCGCGTCGCGGTTGATATCGATTCCCTGCAGATTTCGCCGTTGATAGACCTCAGCTCCGTCGGGGTTTAGCATCGGGACCGCACGTATCGTCATCGTTTCGGCGATCTTTTTGACCCAATCGACATCACGGTGCTTTTGCAGCACGGTGAACATATCTATTAGGGCCGATGTGGCTGTCGGTTCGTCGCCGTGCATCTGCGACCACATGAAAACCTTCAGCGGCCCTCGGCCCCACTCCATCTGATAGATCTCGCGGTTGGCATTTGTGAACCCGACCTGATCGACCCTGATGCCGAGCTTTTTGAGGCCGTCGAGATACTTTTTCACATCCGCATGACGCGCGTCGGACGGAAAGATATTCGAGACATGTTCTTTGTCCCAGATCTCGGCAAACTTTTCGGGTGTCTGTGAATTTATGTTCATTGAAAACACGAATGCCGTGAGTAGAATAAGAAAAAAATGCCGCATAGGAATAAGATAAACCGAACAGTCAGCCGTCGGCAACCTTTCGCATCAAGACACCCTTCAGGTAGGTCTTTTGCCGCCGTCGCCTTAATCAAAACCTCGTGTGTAGGATCTGCTGCTGGAACATTGATGATAGCGCATACCGCGTTAGCTTTACGGAGACATTAAATCGGCAACTTTGCGGTCGATATGCAGAATTTTCACACGGGGATGTTTGATTTTTGCGAGAAGGATGGCACTCTACTGAGACAAGATCGATAAAGAGATTCCTGCCGCAGAGGATTGAGCCATTATGAATCTAAGATCTAAAGCGTTGACCGCAGCCCTGATAATTTCCTCGGCTGCGATTTTCTGTTTTGGCCAGCAACGGCTTATGGTTGTCGGCGGCGGGACGCGTCCGCCCGAGGCGACCAGAAAATTTGTTGAATGGAGCGGCGGGGCGAAATCGAAAATTCTTATTATCACATGGGCGTCGGCTGAGGAAGTGTCGAGTTTTGAGGGCGCCAAGAAGGTGTTTTTGGCCGCAAATGCCGGTTACGTCGGGCACGCGATGATACGCCCGCTCGACTCAGAAAAACGCGCGAGATTTGTAGATCAGCTGAAAGATGCTACCGGCATCTATTTCGGTGGCGGTGATCAGAATCGGATAATGGACGTTCTGAAGGACGAGGAATTATTAAAGCTAATCCGTGCAAAGTATGTCGCCGGGACGCCGTTTGGCGGGACGAGCGCTGGTGCGGCGGTGATGTCCGACCCCATGATGACCGGCGATGCCGATCTGAAAATTCTCGACGGCTCGAAAGTCGGTGTCCGGCCTGCGATCGGCTTTGTGCCAGAGGTGATGTTCGACCAGCATTTTTTTGTTCGCCAGCGTCACAACCGGCTCCTTGGTTTTGTTATGAAAAATCCGCGATATCTCGGCGTCGGCATTGACGAAGGTATGGCGGTGCTGATAGAAAATAACCGAAACCTTGAAGTCGTCGGCCCGACGCAAGTGATGTTCATCGACGCCAAAGACCGCAAGGGTGCGATGCTGGTCAATTTTCTAAAAGCAGGTGAGCGATTTGATATCAAGAAGCGAAAGCCTATTTCGCGATAAATCGCTCACTTAAGCTTTCTGCGTCAGTTCTTTCTCGACCTTCTTGGTTCGGACCGAGCGGAAGCTCAGCTTATCACCTGCAGGATAGACCTCGACGGTGCTGTCGGGACTCACATCGCCCTGGATCAGGGCCTCGGAGAGTTCATCCTCAACGTATTTTTGTAGAGCACGTTTTAGCGGACGGGCGCCGTATTTGCGGTCGGCACAGGTCTTGTCGATTAACCATTGACGCGCCGGCTCGGTGAGGACG